>JAUXEE010000157.1 GCA_030618065.1 Gemmatimonadota bacterium | reverse complement strand
GCTACGATCCGACTTCATGCGCCGAATCGAAAGGGTCGTGAACCCCTGCGGTACCGAGGGGAACTCGAAGCGGCCATCTGAACCCGTGACCTGAAAACCCCGGACTCCGGAAAGGGTCACTTCGGCCCCCACCACGGGCCGGGCGGTCTCCGCCTCCCGGACCCGGCCGATGATTCGGTTCGTGCGCGCCCCGCCACTCTCGACCATGACGGGCTCGAGAGGGATGTTTAGTGAGCCAGTCCTTTCCACTCGGAGTGAAACCCTGTGCTCCTGATACCCGGGGGCTGCTACGACAGGCAGATAGGTCCCAGCCAACAATCCCCCCAAAGTGAACTCACCCCCCTCGTCCGTTTCGGCCGCGAAATCGGTATCCGAAAAACGAAGGTTGGCGTCCTGCACCGGCGCGACCGTCCGGGCATCGTAGATCGTGCCTGAAATGGTAATCCGGGAGGTATCGGACACTTCTTGCCCGGCTACCCCTTTCCCTAGGCCAATGACCATCAGCGAAAAAGCCACAAAAAGGGAAACGAAGGCCCGCAGTGTCAGCTCTGCCTGAAGCATTTGACGCCCCAACCAGGTAGGGAAGCGAAGAGTGGTTTCCAGAGCCATCTTACCCTCGTCTTGAGAATTGGGTTCCTCTGCTTGGTCCTTGCCCGATTTTCCGGTACCGGGCAAGATTCCCGAGGATGGATCGTATATGGCCCTGAAGCGAGGAGAATCATGAATCCGATTTCGCGACGGAGTTTCCTGAAAGCGACGGCCACGAGTGCGGGAGGTGCTGCCCTTCTCGGCGGCTGTGACGCATGGCCTAGGGAGGCCATCATGGCCCGGGCTGACGCCAACACCGCCAGCTTCGATCTTGTCAGGGCGGAACAGGAACAGAGGCGAGGCCAGCTCCCGAAGGCGGCCTACTTTCACCGACTCCCCCTCCCCTGGTACACCGAGAAGGTGGCCCGGATCAAAGGAGAAGCACGCCTACGGGGGGTGGACGGAGGGATCCTCCTTACGAATCGTTGGAACATCATCTATGCCACAGGCCTCTTCCACTCCACTACCGAGCGACCCTTTGCCTGTTTCCTTCCCATGGATCAACGGGATGCCGTCATCTGGCTCCATCCCTATCTGGACGAGGAGCTGGTCAGGGATTGGTGGTGTACGGAGCAATACTCGTACTTCGATTACCATCATGCTGAAGGGGGCTTCCCGAACCGGGGCGATGTGATCCAGGGGCCGACCCGGAACATCTACCGTTGGTGGGGTGAGATTCTCGCTCGCCTTGGGTACGGGAACCGGACCATCGGCATCGACGCAAACGGTCTGTCCGAACTGGGGGTCCTCCCGGGGCATCTGGCCTCGAAGGCCCTCGACATGACCGGAGAGTTCGAGGTTCCTGAGCCCTATCGGCCCTCGAGCGGAGCCTGGGGTGAGGTGGCAGCCGCCCTCCCGGAATCCCGCTTCGTGGACATCTACGACATCCTCATGCGAAACCGGATAATCAAGGACGACCTGGAGAACCAGCTCACCCAGAGAGCCATGGACTATTTCTCAGAGATCCATGCTTTCGCCAGGAACTATCTCCTGGAGCGAGGGACGGACGCGGTGGACTTTGAGGTGGCCAACGCCGCCATGCTCTGGGGGATGCAACGGATCATGAAGGACATTCCCCAGACCGGAGAGCCCCATGACGCGGTGGGGATCGAGGTGAGCATCATGTGCCGAACCGGGAAAGCCACGGCCTATCCCCATCCGAACCAGACGTTCTGGAGCCCCATAAGACAGGGAGACGCTCTTCAGATCGCGGGGGTAGTTCGGGTGGGAGGGTATGGTGGAGAGCTTTACCGGTCGTTCCTGGTGGCTCCCTGGACTGATTGGCAGGAAAGGGTGTGGGAGGTACACGCGGGTTCGTACCGCATCCAGGCGGAGGAGAGCTACGCCGGGAACAGCTGCTCGAACGTGGCCAAGGCCGTACACGACTACCAGGTGGCGAACGATTGCGGTCATCTGGTTTATCATCGCCCAGGGCACGGAGAAGGAATGGAGGGACACCAGCCCCCGTACCAGGCCCTGGGAGACTACACGGTGATGAGGGCCGGCATGCACTTCAGTAATGAACCCGGCCTTTACGATCCGGAGAACGGATTCGGATTCAACTTCTCCGACAACATTCTGGTGGCGGAGGAGAAGGGACTCCAAATGGGTACGACCCCTGCGGACAAAGAGTGGTGTTTCTTGTCCCTCTGACAGATCTGGGGCGTACTGGAACGTCTTCGGTAAGAAGCTACGGCGCCCTCCCTAGAACTTGAGAAACGAAGAGAAGGAATGGTGAAATGATGAAGAAAGCCTGGACTACCCGGTTTGTGGGAGCCTCGGTCCTTCTGCTCATGGTGAGTGGTTGTGGAATCTTCGACACGGTCTCAGGGGAACCGGAAAGAGCCCGGCTGACTGTGGACCAATCGGATACCCCGTCCGTGGAACTTTCGATCTCCCTCAACTTCCTCGTCACTGAGGGCAATAACATAAGCTTCCAAGAGTTAAATGTGGACACCGTATCGGTGCCCTTTAACCAGGAGTACGACATCCGGAATCACCTGCGGTTCTACGTCCAAGCCACGAATGTTGAGACCGAAGACATCACTTTTCGGATGAAGGTGATGATCGATGCAAAAACCTTTTACAACGAGCAGAAGACGCTTGAACCCGGGGAAACGGCTCAGTTTCTATATCGATACCAAGCTCCGAACATCTACTAAACGATCCCGGCGAGAGTGTGTGGACCTAGAGGGACATCAGGAAGCGGATGATCAGGCTCCGCCCTTCCACATTCAGACTCTCGAAAGCTTCCCGCGCCCTTTCAGCCTCTCCCCCATGTGCCAGAATTGGCCCAGAGAAGGCCTTTGGTACCCCTCGGTACGGGGCCTTGATCCGCAGACCCATCAGGCGGGCTGTTCGAAACTCCGTGGGGGTGGCATCGCCTGCGCATACGGTTCGGTGATCGGGACCGAGGTCATGCAGAAGGAGATCGGAGTAGAGATAAACAGTCTTCTCGCTCAGAGCAGAAATTTCGTTCGGTCCTGTCTTTAGGGCCGGCACGTGGCAAGTGGCACAGCCCACGTTGTGGAAAAGGAGAGCGCCTTCGGAGATGCTGTCGCGAGTGGCAGCGTTGATGGGCGTTTCTGGGGCCGGCGGTGCGAGAAAGCGAACGAAGTCGGCGACCGCTGAGATGATCTCTGTGTCGAGTTCCGGGTCCGGCACCGGATCCGTCTCCGGAGGAAGGGGCAAACCATTCAGTGTCTGCTCCAACGGGTGGTTGAGAGAAGTGAGGCCCAGCTCCGTCGCGAAGGCCCCTTCAACCAGCTCCAGGATCGATGCCACTTCCGCCTTTCGCGTGAGCCTCCCCAGCCGACCGTCATGCGTTCGTTGGACCCGTCCGGAAATCCCGTCTCCGTCGACGTCATCCGGGTCGGCCCGACTTTCGATCAGTTCCTGGGGAATGGCTTCCATCAAGCCCAGCCCGAAAAGGAGGGGAGACAGTTCCGTGACCCGTTCTGTGGCGGCCCGGGGAACCTCTTCCCGGAAGATCCCCGCGGCTTGAGCCAGCGGAGTGGCGTGCTCCTGCCGTACCGGCCCTCCCTCCTCCACCAGGGGATCGCAACCCTCGACGGGATCGAAGCTGGTCATCAAAGTAAGGCTCTCGACTCCGACCCCCCCCAACACGGGGAGGTCGTGGCAGGAGCTGCATCTGTCCTGAATGTAAAGGGGCCCCAACCCCTCCTCGGGGGTCCACCCGTAATCAAACCAGACTCGGCCTTGTTCAAAACGGGCCAACTCGGCTTCGGTCAGGCCTGGAAGAGGCGCTCCGGGCACCCCGACCGGCACCTCCTCTCCCGGTCCCGCACAGGCCAGGATCAACGAAAAGGTGAACAAAGGCGTCAGACTATAGCAGGGCCGCATGAAACCCTCCCTCAAGCGGGTTGACACGATTCCAATCAAGGAGCGTTCGCATAGTAGGGAGGACGGTGGGGAACAAACAAGACGCTTCATCCCTTAACAGGGTAATGGATTGGCCTTAGAATTACTTGGTCGCACCCCCGAGGGGGTCGGAGGGGTTTGGGTGAGCAGAAAGAACGCAGGATGAAACGGTTACTGTCTCTCTTTATTCTATTATTTCTTGGCTGTGCTACTGCCGGACCCGATGCGGTGGACATCAGGGGAGGGCCTCAGATCCAGACCGTGATGGCGGGAGCAGTGGTCGGCGGGGAGAGCACACGTCAGACAGGCACCTCCATAAGATACGTGGGGGAACCGGTCATCGTGGAAGAGGTCGTGCGTGCTCCGCGAGAAGAAGTCTGGCCCCTCCTCCTCGAGGCATACCGAGCCGAGGGCCTGGCGCCGGACGGAGCGGACCCCGAGGCCGGCATCCTCACCCTCAGCCGCGTTGAATGGTCGAGGACGCTGAATGGCGTACCCCTGAGCACCTTCCTGAACTGTGGGCCTTCCGCGACGGGCCGACCCCTGGCCAACGACGCCCGGATCGTGTCGGCCATCGCCTCCCAGGTGGCCGCGGAGAAAGATGGTGCCACGCGGGTAGTCATACGGTTCGAAGCGGTCGCTTTCCCATTCGATGCCTCTTTAGGATTATCCCGGGCCTGCACCTCAGAGGGAACGCTGGAACGTGACATCCTCGACCGGATTCAGACTGCACTCAGTCCCGTGCCTGTCGGATCGGTATTAAGAGGCAACGAGGTCCGTGCCCAACCTGCCGCCCCGAACCCCCCCGCTCGGTTTTCGGCTAGCGACCTTCCCATGGAACCCGGCGATCAGATGCGGGTTTGGATCACACCCTCGATCCGAATTACCGGCTCGTACATGGGGCTCCGGCAGGACACACTCTTCCTCAGGAGAAGTCGGACAACGGCTCTGCCGATCTGGTCGATCGAGGCAGCCCAGGTCAAGCGTACTCGTGGGTCTGCGACATTGATCGGGTCACTGGTGGGAATCGCCGCTGGGATCACCTTGGCCCTGACAACAGATCTGGGAATCGGTGGCGACCACGAGGTTCAGGGCGATATCCTCAACCCGGGGTTGGGGGCACTGCTTGGGGGGCTCGCCGGTGCGGGGATGGGGACCGTGTTCTTTGCGACATCCTGGGAGGATGTTCCCCTGGAAAGGGTTAGGCCTGGCCCCTATCGGCCAGAGCGGATGGAGAAATCACCCTGAACCTCGTGCGTATGGTGAGATAGGCGGCTATTCATCAGGGTTCAAGGGGGGACTCCTCAGGGAAAGACGGGTCGGATCATGAGCACTGGTATCAAGACGGTTTTGGCCTTCTCCCTCGTGGTGGGTTTCGGGGCATGCGCGGGTGGAGGGACCGGCACTGGACCTGCTTCCGGGAACCGGGACGTCATCTCGCTAACAGAGATTCAGGAGTCGCAAACTGGTACCGCCCTCGACGTGGTCCAGCAGCTTCGCCCTCGTTGGTTGATGCGAAACCGTGGCGAACGCACGATTGAAGGGTCGCTGGCCATTCCTGCAGTGATACTGAATGATCTCCCCCCTCGCTCCCTGGATTTCCTGCGAGAGATCCCACGTGATGCCCTCCTGGAGATCCGGATCATTTCGCCCCGGGAAGCCACTTTCCTCTACGGGACCGGATACACTGCCGGCAT
>JAUXEE010000320.1 GCA_030618065.1 Gemmatimonadota bacterium | reverse complement strand
GCCCCGGATCGACGAAGATGGGCCCCATGTCGAAAAGGGCTCGAATCAGCCAACCCAGGCCCCGGACGACATCGATGGCCAGAAAGAGGAAGAAGGTCTGGAAGGCGAAACCAAGCCAGACGTAGACCGGCACCACGAAGTATCGAGCGACATTCCTGTCCAGAACCCGACTGGCGATGAAGGAAAGAGGAATGCTGACCACCACCGCCACCAGGGCTACCCCTAGCCCGGTACTCCAGGGGAAGGGGATAGCGGTCTCCCCAACGAGCCGGGCAAACAGGTACCAGTGGACCGCACCCATGATGGAGAGGGTGACGGTCAAGAATGTCAGAAACATCCGCCATCTGAGCATGGCGGAAAGGTACACCCGTTCCGTAGAATCCGATCCGCCAGAGCTTCTCGGAGGGGGGTAGGGGCGATCAGTCTTTTCTCATTCCCCGGATACTGGCCGTCAGGATGCCACCTATGGCTCCCACCATGCCCCCCATCGGGCATACGATTACGGCCAGCATAAAAGAGATCACGCTGACGGTTGAGAGGACCAGAGCGAGGGCGGGGATATGGGAGATTCTTCCGGCTCCCACCTCCGAGAAGTTGTGGATCACGACCATGATGAAAAAGCCGACGACACACCCCAGGAAGAGGAGCCCGAACTTCCGTGGGTCCTTCCATCGGTGCGTGCCGGCGAGGACCATGGCCAACCCGGAGCTGAAGAGAAGAATAGCGCCGGGTGGATTGTCCTCTATCCCGACCCAGAGAGCGATTACCGCAAGGATGACAGCTCCGGCGAGGAAGCCGAGAGTGGTTCTGTGGACTCGAGACCGGCGGGGGGACTCTGTGCTGGAATTCATGTCATCCGCCTTTCCATGATGTGGAGGGCTGCTTTCCCTTCCAAAATAGTGCCGTCTCCCCTCGTAGTGCATCGGTCACTTTACGTATAGGGACGGCTCAAATGACGTAGGTCTTGACGAACCCTTCCCGCCATTCTCGTTTGCCTGTCGTGGCGCAGAGGGTTTCGGATTCCCGAATTTCGTCCCCTCTTTCCAGCAAAGGAAGTTCTCCGGAATCAGAACGGGAGTCGAGCATGAACCGGGATAGGCTGATCGATTTCGCACAGGCCCTGGTCCAGAGGCCCAGTCTGAGTTGCCAAGAGGAGAAGGTCGCGAATCGGGTCGAGGAAGAGATGAAGATCCTGGGGTTCGATGAGGTGACGCTGGACGACTTTGGTAGTGTGATCGGGGTGGTCGGGGGGGCAGAGCCGGGCCCCACACTGCTTTTCGACGCCCATACCGACACCGTGGACGTGACCGGGGGCGTGCCCTGGGAGAAGGATCCGTTCAGTGGGGAGGTGGCTGACGGGTTCCTCCACGGAAGGGGAAGCGTGGACATGAAGGGAGCGCTGGCAGCCATGGTCCACGCCGCTGGTGGTGTGGATCGTACCCGGATCCGAGGGCGTATCGTGGTGAGCGCGTCTTCCATGGAAGAGGTTCTGGAGGGAGTGGCCCTTCAGGCGGTAATGGCCGACTTCCCTCCGGACTTCGTGGTCATCGGAGAAGCCACGGATCTGAACCTCGCCAGGGGCGGGCGGGGCAGGGCCGAGATTCATCTGGAGACTATCGGCGTCCCGACTCATTCTTCGGCTCCCCATCTGGGGAGAAACGCTGTTCTGGACATGTTGAAAGTCATCGGCGGGGTGGAGGGCATCGGGGGAGTGGGGGGCGTCGAGCTTCCTGTCGATCCCCTCATGGGCCCGGCCATCCTGGCCCTCACTGAAATCTCCTCCGCCCCGTACCCGGCCAACTCCGTCATCCCGAGCATTTGCAGAGCCACCTATGACCGCCGGCTCCTGCCCGGGGAGACGGAGGAAGCTGTGCTGGAGCCCATCAAGAGTCTTGCCGAGGCAGAGGATATCACGCTCAGGGCCACCACAGGGGTGGGTGAATACACCGCCTTCACTGGAAACACACTCCGAAAGGAGAAGTTTTTCCCTGCTTGGCTCTTTCCGGAGGATGATTGGTTCGTGACCCGGGCAGTCCAGGGCCTGGCTATCAGTGGGCTTGCTCCCGAGGTGGGGGCGTACCGCTTCTGTACGAACGCCGCCTATTCTGCAGGGGTCGCCGGGGTGCCCACCGTCGGCTTCGGACCTGCCAAGGAGTCCGACGCACACATGGTGGACGAGCGGCTGAGGTTGGTGGATCTGGAAGCCGCAACCCGGGGGTATGAGGGGATCATCGAGGCGGTGCTGGGGACCGAGGACTAGAGGGTGGCGCCGGCCCACCCGGCACCACCCTCATGAACGGCCGCTGGGGACCTTATCGGGTCGCCCCAGGCTCCATCTCCAGGAGCTCCAGGGACTGGGCTGTTTCCACCAGGCGCACGAACTCGCTCCGATACCCCTCCTCGTCCGTCCCCATGGCGTCCCTTGCCAACTGGATCACCTCGTCGATAGCGAAATCGGAGCAATACTCTGAATCCCGGAGAAGCATGCCCCAGGCCGCCACTGCGCTCGCGAAGCGGAAATCCACAGAGGCCGCTCCGGCATGGTCCATAACGGGAAGGTCCAGGAGTCTGCTCTCGTCCTCCGTGGGCTCCTTGTACCGGAGCTTCACGAAGAGAAGCTCTTCGGATCCTGCGGCATCAGGGCGGGTGCGATTGGTCTGATAGCGAAGGGAGTCCAGTCCTCGAACCTCGACCGGGCTCTCAACCCCAACGGGGATGATCTCGTAGAGCGCGGTGACCGAATGGCCCGCACCGAGTTCACCGGCGTCCTTCGTGTCATCCTCGAAATCCTCGGCCGCCAGCAGGCGGTTCTCATATCCGATGAGTCGATAAGCAGCCACCCGTTTGGGGTTGAACTCCACCTGGAGCTTCACGTCCTTGGCGATGGTGAGTAGGGTGCCGCCCATCTCGTTCACCAACACTTTCTTGGCTTCCAGGGCGCTGTCGATGTAGGAGAAATTTCCGTTCCCGTGATCGGCGATCTGCTCCATCTTCGAGTCCTTCAGATTCCCGGTGCCGAAGCCCAGGACGGTGAGGAAGGTCCCCT
>JAUXEE010000171.1 GCA_030618065.1 Gemmatimonadota bacterium | reverse complement strand
GGCCTCGATCGTGCCCTCCACAGTATGGGCCTCGACCACCCCACCCAGATTCCGGAAGGAGATGTCTCCCTGAAGGTTCCTGACCGTAACATCCCCTTCCAAGTCGCGGACCACGACCTCCAGCTCCCTCCCTGACACCTCCACACTCATCCAGGAAGGCATGGTCACCCGGATCTCCTCCTTCCGGCCCCGGGCCCGTCCATCCACCAATCGGAGCTCCAGGCTCTTCCCTGAACGCCGGATCCGGAAGGGCGCGGACTTCTTACCTTCTGTCTCCGCCCGAAGCAGCGGGCGTTCCCAGCTCTCCACGTACACGATGCCCCCGAAGTCCCTCAGGACGAGGCGATCTCCCTGCCGGACCTCCACGAGAGTATCTCCGGGAGAGGCAAGGGTCCCCACGAGAAGGAAAAGGGCGAGGGTTCCGGTCATAGAGTTGCCTCAGGTGATGGGGGAGACCAAGAGGGTGGCATCTCGCAGATATTCACCCTTGGCCAGAATCGCCCGCTCCAGATTGTCCTCCAGGAACCGGTTTCCCGGATCGGTCCGGAGCGCTGAAACCGACTCCCGGATGGCTCCATCGATGATATCCAGGTTCTTTTCGATAAGCTGGACCGTATGGGGATCGAGGCCCCCGTGATGCTCGGCCAGAAGCTGTTCCAGGCGGGCGACCTCCAAGGCCTTGGCCTCCAGGGCCGGCTTGGCTTCACCCACTAAGCTCACCCAGGAGGAACGCATCTCCAGCGAGACCCCGTCCTGGAATGCTACCATCTGGGAGCCGGCCTCATGGCCAAGGCGGGCTCCCACCAGGCCGGAGAAGATGGCTATCGCGAGGCCGGCGGCCACGGATTGGGGGACCGAGAAGTGTAATCCCCGGCGCCTTGGCTGACGCAGGACCGGGACGCCGGAATGCAGGCGGACGACGTCCGGATCTCCCCCCGCTTCCTCCTTTATCACCTGGGCGATGCCGGGCCAGAGATCCCTCGAAGGAAAGCGGTCCGGCAACTCTCGAGCCTGTCCTTGAATATCCTGGAGATCTTGGAGCAAGGCCGAGCAAACATCACATCCCGCCAGGTGTCTCTCCAGCTCACTTACCTCCGGGGGGGCCAAATCCCCCTCCAGAAAGGCGGAAAAACGGTGCGAATCAGGGTGCTTCATCATGACGCCCTCTTCATTTCAACTGTTCCCGTAGCATCATCCGGGCTCGGTGGAGCTGGGACTTGGAGGTCCCAGGGCTGATTCCCATGAGTTCCGCGATCTCCCCGTGGGGATAGCCCTCCACGTCGAAGAGCACGAAGACCTGCTTCGCACCCTCCGGGAGCCGTTGAATGGCGGCTTCGAAATCCAAGGCCATGCCGGGGTGACTATCCCTGGCCGGCAGCCGGTCCAGAATCCCGTTCTCGGAAAGGTGTCGCTTCCGCCTCCGATTGAGAGTCTCACGCCGGGAGAGGATCAGGTTGACGGCCAGACGGTAGAGCCAGGTCCCGAAAGAAGCTTCGCTCCTGAAGGTCCCCAGTTTCGTCCAGGCCCGAATGAAGACTTCCTGGGTCAGATCCTCGGCCCACTCCACTCTGGCCATGCGAAGGGCGAGAGAGTGGACACGGCCATGGTGGCGCCGGTACAGGCGCTCGAAGGCCTGCGGGTCTCCAGCCGCGGCAAGGGCTACATCCTGCCCGTCCTGCTCAGGGCTCTGGGTCACAACCGATTCTATGGTAGCTCCTCCAGCTATCATCTTCCTCCTAACCTGCTTGGACGGGGTCCACCCGCGAAAGGTTCGAAATGACGAAGTCGAAATGACGATGATCCTTGCGCCATTCGTGGGGGACAACCACCATTTCCAAGTCCGGGGCGGAAAAATTCCAGATCCGACACGGTATAAACGGCCGGGCCACTTTCTTTGGACCAGGTGGAGAACATGCAAATCATGCCCATCGACCTCACGGCGATCATCGCCGTGATCATGGGGATTTCCGTCGTCCTCATTCCCGTGATCGGGCTAACGGCCCGTTTCGCCCTCAAACCGGTGGTGGAGGCCCTCTCAAAGGTGTTCGAGAGCCGTGGAATGGACGAATCCCTTAAGATCACAGAGCGGAGGATCGCCCTCTTGGAGAGTCAGATGGAGACTCTGGAAAACTCCATGAACCGGCTGGAGGACACCGCCAGCTTCGACGCTCAACTCCGGACCGGTTCGGACAAAGCGAAGGGTCAGCTTCCGGCACCATGAACTCCCGTCCGACTCCCGAGATCATCGCCCACCGGGGCTTCAGCGCCCGGGCTCCTGAAAACACCCTCTCGGCCATGGAAGCCGCACTCGACACGGGCGTGGAGTCCGTGGAGTTCGACCTTCGGGCAGCCGCCTGTGGAACCCCGGTCCTCTTTCATGACCCGATGCTGGGACGCACCACCAATGGTGTGGGCCCGCTTCAAAGGCGGCCCCTTCCCCACCTCAAGGCCCTGGATGCCGGGAGTTGGTTCAGTCCTGACTTCTCCGGAGAGAGAGTCCCCACCCAAGAAGAGGCCCTGGCGAATCTCAAAGGACGGGTATACCGAGTCTATCAGGACATCAAGGGATATCGTGAGATCGAGGATCTGGACCGGATGGTGAGCATCACCCGGGACGCGGGAATGGCAGACGCCACCGTGTTCGTATCCTCGGACTGGGTGATCATGAACCGGCTTCGACGGATCGCCCCTGACATCCAGCAAGCCTACCTGGTCGAAAACCCCGAGAATCTCCCGGAAGCTTTGGACCGGGCCATCGTGGACGGTGGATCCCCTCTGGACGTGGAAATCGGAACGGCCCTGGCAAACCCCGAGGGGATTCGAGAGGCCCTTCGAGAGGGAGTGGAAGTCATGGCCTGGACCGTAGACGATCCGGCCCAGGCATCAGCCGCTCTCGAGATGGGGATATCCCGCCTTACGACCAATGAGGTAGAGCGGCTTCTGGCCTGGAGGGTAGGCCTGGTCTAGATGCCCTGTTCGATGAGGGGGCGATGGGGTCTTTACGAGCCTTGTTCCGGCCCACCCGGCAAGAGAAACCAGAAGGTGCTCCCCTTCCCTTCTTCGCTCTCCACCCAGACCTTCCCCTGGTGGGCCTCCACGATTCCCTTCACGATGGAGAGGCCCAATCCAGCTCCGCCCTTGTCCTTTCGACTCACCTGCCAGAATCGGTCGAAGAGCCGTTCCTGATCTTCGGGACGAATGCCGGAGCCGGTGTCCGAAACGAAGAAATGGAGTCCGTCCCCGGTGGGATCCTCCTCGACTCCGATGGTAATCTTACCCCCCGCGGGGGTTTCCCTGAGAGCATTCTCGACCAGGTTCGTCAGAACCTGAACCATCCGGTGCCGGTCCCCCCAGGGCATTGGAATCGTGGGGGGGACCCGGAGCTGAAGAGAGATCTTCCGCTCTTCCGCTTTCCCTCGATGGCTCTCCAGGACTTCGTCCAAAAGGCGTCCAGCGTCGAAGGGACCCGGGTGGACCGGGAGGGCTCCTGCTTCCAGGCGAGCCATATCCAGAAGGTCCTGGATGAGACGATTGATCCGTTCGGCGGAACGTTTTACCGCAAGAAGATGTTCTCTTCGCTTCTCCGGAGAAGGGTTCAGGGTCAGGAGAAGGCTCGCTGCGGAGAAGATGGTCCCTACCGGGTTTCTGAGGTCATGGGAGACGACCGCCAGGACCTCGTCCCGGTCCCGGACCGCCTCCCGGAGAGACGCCTCGGCCGCTCGGGTTTCGGTCATGTCCGTGAAACTCAAAACGGCTCCCCGAATCTCAGACCCATCCACCATCGCCCGGAGGGAGATCTGAACCGGGAAGGGTTGTCGGCCCGTCCTCCAGAGAGTCTCGTTCCGTCCAGAAATCGTCTCCCCCGTTGAAAGGGCTCGCATGATCGGGCACTCATCCCGGGGAAAGGGCGGCCCGTGGGGGTGGGAGTGGTGGAGAAGATCATGGACATCCCTCCCCACCACACCTCGGGCGGAGTATCCCAGAAGCTCCGCTCCGGCTCGGTTCAAGAAGGTGCACCGACCGTCCAGGTCCATCCCGAGAACCCCGTCTCCCGTCGCTGCCAGGAGAGCATCGGCCTCCCGGCGCGCTCGGAGGGCTTCCCTCCGTCGGGCCTCCGACTCCTTCATGAGCGTCCGCAGCCGCCAGGCCAGTACGAGGACGACGAAGGTGGCCAAAAGCCCCAAAACAACCAGGATCTGGGTGTATTGGACTTGGAGGAAACGGGCTCTGGCCATCTCCCGCTCCTCATTGCCCATCTCCACCGAAAGGGCCTCCAAAAGCTCTTCTCCGGCAGATATCACCTGAACGTATGCAGCTCGTTCGGTGGTCAGCATCTGACGGTAGCTCTGGGTGGAAGAGGCTGGGGGAGGAAGGTCGCCGGAGACCTCCTGGCTGAGCATTTCCTGATGCCCCAGGTGCCAGGACACTGAGAAGGAAAGGAGATTGGCAATCCCTTCCTGCACCGGGATGGACATCCCCTGTGTCAACACGCCGAGGGTGTCGAAGGCTGGCACTTCCTCCTCTCTGGCCTCCCGGTATCGAAGCCTCGAACGGGCATCCCCCAGGAGAAGGAAAGAATGGAAGGCCTCCATTTGCCTCGCCTGAGCGAACTGGATCTTGGCGGCAAGCCTCTCGGCCGGTTCGAGAACCATCTGAATCCGATCCCTGACCTCTCCGACATCTTGCTCCAGGCGCCTGGGCACCAAGGCCAAGGCCAGCAGGGACAGGAAGAGGAAGAGGAGGGCGAACCCAGTGGCCCAAGCAGCTCCTCTCCCGGGCGCAGCCGACCTGGATCGACCGGCCTCTTTCTTTCGGGGCAGGCCTCTCCGAAGAGCGGTTTGGGTCGGCTTTGGACTCATGGTCAGATCTTGATGAAGATCCGTCGCTGAAAGAGAACCCACATGATGGCCAGCCAGATCAGCACATAAGACAAGGCAAAGAAGAAGGATCCGTTCAAGGGTCCCGCCCAGGACGCAAAGAACTCGTCGAAGATCCAGCCCTTCAGCGGAACCTCATCGGATCCTACCCTGGTCAGACCCATTTGCTTCGCAACCAACCCCGACGCGACGAAAACGGCGATGGCGTTCATCCCATAGACGACCAGAGGCTTGGCCCAGACCTGCAGGCCTTTGACGTCCATCACCCAGAAGAAGGCAGGCAGGAGGAGGAGGCCGGCGCCGGCCGTGAACAGGACATAGGAGCTGGTCCAGAGAGCTTTGTTGATGGGAAAGATGAGGCCCCATGCGAGGCCCGCGCCGATCCCCACGACCCCACCGCCCAGGAGGCCCATCACCTTGGACCGTGGAGTCATCTCGGAACGCAACCACTCCCCGGTGAAGATCCCCAAGAGTGTGGTGGCCACAGCCGGGAGGGTGCTGAGGAGGCCCTCGGGATCCCAGCTCCCCCTCCAAAGACGGTCTCCCAGGATCATCCGGT
>JAUXEE010000008.1 GCA_030618065.1 Gemmatimonadota bacterium | reverse complement strand
GCCTGCCGCCGGTCTGGGGGCAGTCGGCGGCTCCCACGGCCTGGAGGAGCTGGTCCAGGGGAGACATCCCCAGAGCCAGGCTGAACGCCCGGTCGCGATAGTAGAGATAGAACCAGTCGTGCCCCGGCCTCAGGTGGGCGGCCAGGGCCACCTGGATGGCCTCGTGCCCGGCGCCGGAGATCTGAAAGAAGATTTTGTTCTGCCGTTTGAGGCTGATCTCCCGGTCATCCAGCTTCCTGGAGGTGACCATGGTTCTGTACAGCCGGAGAAGGACCTCCGGGCGGAGATCTTCCGGTAGCTTTTCAGGCCCCAATTCTCCCTCCTGAAGTGCGCGGCTCCCTGGGAGCTTGTCTGAGTGATGGGGCGAGCTGGGTCGTGAGCAAGAGAAAAAGATAGTGATGCTGCCCGTTCCGCCACCCCCTGCGCCGATTCTCGGGGATCAGCCTTCTTGTGGTTCCCCGTCCACTTCAAGGGTCCTCCGAACGGACCTCTCCAGCTCCCGGCCCAGAGCCTCCGGCCCGAGGAGGGGTGCTGTACAGGTGAACTCCCGGCAAACATAGGCTGTGGCCCTTCCGCTCCGGACCTCACGACCCTCCAGGAGGGGCAGGGGGGGGAGCTTTCCTGGGTCTCCCCCAACCACAATCCGGGAGGGAAGGTACCTCCGGTGGGCCACCCTCCGGAGCGCTTCCATCTCCCGGCTACCGGTTCGGCCCAGGAGCACGACCTCCAGCGGAGGGGCCAGGGACAAACTGATGGTGGAGAGGAGTCGTCCGAAGGCCGATGGAAAGCGTTCGACGGCCGCGGCTTCCCTGATCAGGGCCCGAAGGGCGACCTGGCGGTATTCGTCGATCCCGAAAATGGCAGAGGCCCGGAGAAGGAGCTCGATGGCCAGGGAGTTCCCTGAAGGCGTGGCATTGTCCATGACCTCCCGGGGACGAACCACCAACTTCTCTCCGTCCCGAGGGGAGTCGTAGAAGAGGCCCTCCTCCTCTTCCCAGAAAAGCTCCAGGAGTTGATCCGCCAGCTCCTTGGCCTCCTCCAGCCAGCGTGGCTCCAGGCACCCCTCATAGAGAGTGAGGAGGGCGTTTCCCAGTCCTGCATAGTCCTCCAGAAAGGCGGGAATCCGGCTTTCCCCTTCCTTCCAGCTTCGGAGGAGCCTGCCCTCGTGGCGGAGGGAGTGGAGGAGGAAGGTGGCGTTTTTTCGAGCCGCATCGAGGTAATCGGCCCGTCCGAGGGTGGATCCCGCCTCTGCGAGGGCCCGGAGGACGAAGCTGTTCCACCCCACCAGGACCTTCTCGTCCCTGAAGGGATGTTCCCGGTGGCTTCGGGCTTCTCGAAGGGAGGCTCGATCCTGCCCCAGGCGAGAGTCCAACTCCTCCTGGGGGACTTCTTCCGTCTTGGCCAGGGAGTCCAATTCCCGAGGCAGATGGAGGATGTTCTGGCCCTGGAAGTTTCCCGGGATGCTCACGTCGTAGGCCCGTCCGAAAAGGGCTCCCTCTTCCTTTCCCAGCACGGCCTCGATCTCCTCGGGGCGCCAGAGGTAGAAGAGGCCCTCTTCCCCCTCCGAGTCCGCGTCCCGGGCCGAGTAGAAGCCCCCTTCCGGGTCCCGAAGGTCTTCCAGGATATAATCCAGCGTCGACGTGACGATGTCCTCGAACTCCGGATCTCCGGTGATCTGAAATGCATGCAGATAGACTCGGGCCAGGAGTCCGTTGTCATACAGCATCTTTTCGAAATGGGGCGCCAGCCAGCGGTCATCCACCGAATAACGATGGAACCCACCGCCCAGGTGATCCCGCATCCCTCCCCTGGCCATGGAACGGAGAGTAGCCAGGACCATCCCCAGGGCCTCCTCCTTCCCGGTTCTGTCGTAGAAGCGCAGGAGGAACTCGAGCGTTACCGGTTGCGGGAACTTCGGGGCCGGACCGAACCCTCCATGGACCGGGTCGAATTGGCCGGCCAGGAATCGGGCGGCATGATCCAGCGTCTTGGGGCCGATCTTGGCGATGTGGGCCTCCGGAGCTTCCTCCTCCCCTGCGCCGCCGCCGCCGGGAGCCGACCGAGACCCTTGCGGCCTCCCTTCCGGGGACGAGGCGCCCCTGAGAAGGTCAAGGAGTTGATTCGAGGCTTTCTCGATCTCCTTCCTTCGGTTTCGATAGGCATCCAGCATGGCGGCCAACAGTTGCCGGAACGAAGGCATTCCGTGCCGAGGCTCAGGCGGAAAGTACGTCCCCCCGTAGAAGAACCGTCCATCGGGGGTGAGGAACGCGGTGAGAGGCCAACCACCCTGGCCCATACTGGCCTGCACCGCACGCATGTAGACGGAGTCCAGGTCCGGCCGCTCCTCACGGTCCACCTTGATGTTCACGAATCCTTCGTTCATCAGGGAGGCGGTTTCCTCGTCCTCGAAGGATTCCCGTTCCATGACGTGACACCAATGGCAGGCGGAGTACCCGATGGAGAGAAGGATGGGTTTGTCTTCCGCCCGGGCCTTGGAGAGAGCCTCTTCACCCCAAGGGAACCAGTCCACAGGGTTCTCGGAATGCTGAAGAAGGTAGGGGCTCGTCTCTTGAGCCAATCGGTTCGGCATGGGTTCTCCTGCAGGGGGTCGGGGAGTCGTTCCCAACCACTACTCCCATGCTCCTCCCGAGGTCCATTCCCCCGCCCCTCTTCAGGTCCATGGTGTTCGTCCGGGATACTTTGGTATAGGCTGGGGCGAGTCTGGCCACCGAGCTGTCGCATCGCAATCGTTGTTCCCGTCCCGCCCAATATCTAGATTGAAAGGAGAGGCCAGGGGGGTTGTCGGCTGGACGACGGACTCCTCCCATGGGTCCTTCCCCTACAGATCCTGGAGGGTGCGCCCTTGTTTAAAATGGTATTTTTTCTGCTCGTTCTCCTGGGCGCGTCGCTCTATTTTCCCCAGACGCGGCCGGTGGTCCTTGAATACCTTGGTCCGGTGATGAACCCGGTGCTCGGTTGGCAGACAAAGGGTGAGATGGGTCGAATCGCCAGGGAACTTCAGACTGTGACTAGAGAGGGGGGTGATCTTCCCTCTCCGGGGGCGAGTTTTCAGGCGTGGATAACGCGGAATTTCCTTGGCAGGGCCACGTCTGACGCATGGGGAAGTGACTATACCCTGAGGGTGTGGGAGGATTCGGTCGGCGTCATCTCCAACGGACCGGATCTGGAGATCGACACGGCCGACGACATCGTTCTTTCCGCAGTACGCCAGAGGCGGCGCCGGGACCGCTAGAAGGCTGTTCTCCGCCATCACGACCATCCCGGAAGGCAGAAGGCTCCCGCCCGATAGAAGGTTCTCCCCTTGAAGGAGGGCCTTTTCTCTTTCTTCCCACTCGGGCTTCCGGATCAGGTGCTCAGAAGGTGGCGTTGACGGAGAAGATATAGAACGCGTTGAGCGTTCCCTCTCCCAGGAGGACTCCTAGCAGGCATTTCCAGAGCGGGATCTCGAGGGTGCTGGCGACATAGATGATGAGGTCGGTGGGGACTACGGGAAAGAAGCTCCAACCTATGATGATGGGAAGCTCCTTACGGTCCAGCGCCCTCCTCACCTTCTTCGTTTGCTCCGGGTACCTGGTTTCGAAGGCGTCACGTAAGCCCAGGAAGCCGGCGAAGTGAAAGACGATGGTGGAGGAGGTGATGATGCCCACCAGGTTGAGGAAGTAGGCGAGGGTCGGATCGAAAAGGATCACCCCGGCGATCGCGAAGGGCGTAGAGGGAATGAAGGTGAGGCCCAGGAGGGAGAGGAGCAGGAGGTAACAGGGGATGATGAGTAACCGATTGTCGTGGACCAATCCCCGAATCCAGTTCACGTCGATGCGGTCCTGGTACGCCATGAAAAGGGTGAGGGCAACGGCCACCACCAGGAGCCAGGCGATGAAGGTCTTCCTTTTGAAACGGGTCGACTGTTCAGCCATCCCTTCCCTTTCGCCTTGGCGAAACCACCTCCATGCATCAGCTTCCTTCAGATTGGACCGTACCTTCTACACCTACAATGTTGTGGATGGAGAAGGGGGGGAGAACCCCCTTCGACCCCTTTTTAGATCCGAAGGTCGAAGAGTCGATGATGTTGAAGGTCGCCCTGACAGGGAATGTGGCTTCGGGGAAGTCTACCGTGGCCCGAGCCTGGTCCGACGCGGGAGTCCGTCTGATCCGAGCTGACGATCTGGCCCGGGAGGTGGTGGCGCCTGGGTCCGACGGGCTCGCCAGGGTCGTGGAAGAGTTCGGCACGGATGTGCTTCAATCGGACGGGTCCCTCGACCGGGCAGAACTCCGGGATCGGGTTTTTCGGGATCCCGTGGCCCGGGCTCGTCTCGAAGGGATCGTGCACCCCCTCATCGGATCCCTTCGGGACGACTGGGTGGAACGCCGTGAAGCAGAGGGGGTGTCCCTGGTGGTGGCCGAAATCCCCCTGCTCTACGAAGTGGGAGTGGAGGAGGAGTACGACGCCGTGGTTCTGGTGGTTGCGCCGCCGGAGGAACGACTCCGGCGTCTCGTTGAAGATCGAGGGCTGGACGAGGATGATGCATCCCGGATGATGGCAGCTCAGATTCCGAGCCGAGAGAAGGTGCCGAAGGCGGATTACGTTCTGGATAACGGTGGAACCAGGGAGGACCTGGAGATTCGATGCCTCGCCCTCCTGGACCTTCTGCGGGCTCGGGCTCGGAGGAGCGAAGACCGGTGAGTGCTGAGCCACGTCCCATGATCCGGTTGGATCTCCACAACCACACCCGGGGCTCGTGGGACTGCCTTTCGGACCCCGAAGCCCTCCTCCGACGGGCCCTGGATCAGGGCATACACCGTATCGCCATCACGGACCACAACCGCCTGGGGGTGGCGCTGGAAATGCACGAAAAACACCCGGACCGGATCATTCCCGGGGAAGAGGTAAAGACCCGGGAGGGCATCGACCTCATCGGTCTGTATATCCGGAAAGAGATCCCGAAAGGGACCGGGGCCCGGGATGCCTGCCACCTTATCCGAGAGGAGGGCGGCATCGTTTACCTTCCCCATCCGTATGCGCCTGGAAAGGGAGGGAATGGCCGCCATGCGGAGGCTCTGGCCCCCTTGGTGGATGTCGTGGAGGTTTTCAATGCGCGACTCCATCCCGGACGGTGGAATGAGCCGGCCGAAACCCTGGCCGAATCCCATGGGAAGCTTCGGGGGGCCGGGTCCGACGCTCATACTCTGGGGGAGGTCGGGGGGGCTTGGGTGGAGGTCCCCGCTCACGAGAACCGGCCGGAGGCTCTTCTGCGGGCTCTGGCCCGAGGCCGGGTTCAGGGCCGGACCGCACCCTTGTGGGTCCACCTGGCGTCTACCTGGGCCAAAGTGCGAAAACACATGCCTCTGTCCTACCGGGGCCCATGAGCTACCAAACTCCCAAATCCAGGCAAGGCCCCGTCGAGGAGATCCTCGGAATCCTCGACGGTGCGAAACGCGTCCTCCTCACTACCCATATCAACGCGGATGGAGACGGGGCTGGAAGCGAGGTCGCTCTGGCTGGTTGGCTCCGGGCCCAGGGGAAAAAGGCCTGGATCATCAACCCGACGCCCTATCCCGACTCCCTCCGATTTCTCCTCCCGGGGAAGGGCTGGACCTTGGATTCGGGGAGCTCACAGGCCAAAGAGTTGGCTCAGGGGGCAGATCTGGCCGTGATCCTCGATACGGGTGAGGTGTCCCGGATCGGATCCGTCATGGCTCTTTTCCAGGACCTCCCGAAGGTCGTCATCGACCACCACCCGCCAGGTCCGGATCCCATCCCCGGGGTGTCTTTCAGGGCTCCCGACGCCTGTGCCGCCGGGGAGCTGGTCTTCGATCTCCTGATCAGGGCCGGGGGCCCCTGGCCACCGGAGGCGGTCCGGGGTTTGTATGTGGCCCTTCTGGCTGATACAGGTTCATTCCGTTTCAGCAATACCTCGCCGGATACCCATCGCATCGCGGCGTTCCTCCAGGAGAAAGGGGCGGATCCGGAGAAGCTCCATCGTTCGGTGTATGGAAACGTCTCTCTTAGAAAGCTCCGCCTCCTCCACGCGACTTTGGGAGAGTTGGAGGTGGACCCTGAAGGTGACCTGGCCTGGATGACCGTGCCTGCCGGGGCCTTCGACGACCTGCGTGCCATCGCCGACGACATCGAGGGCCTGGTGGATTACCCCAGGAACATCAAAGGCGTGGAGGTGGGTTTGCTCTTCCGGGAAACAGCTCGTGGGGCCACCAAGGTCTCTTTTCGCTCCAACGGTGACATCGATGTGAATGCACTGGCCCGGCAATTCGGCGGTGGAGGGCATGTGAAAGCTTCAGGGGCCCTTGTGGAACGACCCCTCCCCGAGGTGCGGGCGGAGGTCTTGGAAGCGGTTCGAAATGCGGTCCGAGGAAGGAGAGGGGATGGGAGAGGGTAGACACGTCCAGGGGAGGCCCTTTCCGGAGTCTCCGGTTCCCGAAGCCTTGGGTCGTTTGCTGGTACTACTGGAAAAGCGGGTCGGCGCCGGCTCCATGGATCGAATCTGGATCTTTCCTCCCCTCGTCAGGGGCCGGAAGGAGTGGGGCCTGGTCGCCGTGAGCTGCCTGACAGACGATCCGTCTCAGAGAAGCCTGGTGACCGGACGGTACATGGCGGAAATGACGGGGAAGGGCGTTCTCTTCCAGCCGGAGTTCATGTCCGAAGGGTCGGCGCCGCCGGATCGATTGGCCCACATAATGGACGGAGTCGTTCGCAGGAGCGATCTTCAACTCGGAGTGCCCCGGGAATGGGAGGTTGGAGGGGATCTCGATCGCTTCCGGGGTCTCCTCGCGGAGTACAGTTGGGGGGACCAGCCTTCCAGCGGCCCATCGAAGGTAGATCATGGTTGAAGTCAGCCCGTCCCATCGGCTCTTTCGGCGGTATCTGAAAGAACAACGCCTCCCTGTTACACACCAGCGGGAGGCCATCGCCGAGGTCGTCTTCTCGTCGGCCGAACACCTGTCCGTAGAAGAAATCGAAAGGCGCCTTCGTAGCGGTAGGAATCGGATCGGGAAAGCCACCATCTACCGAACTCTCGACCTCCTCGTGCGGAGCCGCCTGGTGGTGGAGCATGATTTCGGGGAGGGATTCAAGCGATATGAACATGGGCTCACTCAAGAGCCGGTTCACGGACATCTGATCTGTCTGGAATGCGGGAGGGTGATCGAGTTTCAGAGCTGGGAGGTGCAGGAGGTGAAGGCCCGGATTACCCAAAAGCACGGCTTCAGGCCGACCCGCCACAAACTCGAGATTTACGGACTTTGCCAGCCCTGCCAGGAAGCCGGTGTGGAGCTTCCTGATGATGGATTGTCCTGTCCCATCGAGACGGTCTGACTCTCGAACGCTCAAGTTGGGAGCCCAATGCCGAATCGAAGATCGGAAAGTGCCCCGGGTAGAGGAAGGGGCCGAGTGGAACCAGGCTCCATGCGGGCCCTGGTTCTTCCGTGGGAGCTTCCCCACACCTTCCTGGGATTGGACGAGGAAGCTTCGGCTTTTTCCTCGGCGAAGAGCCTGATCCTGCCCGTTCCCTATGAGTCCACCACCAGTTGGGGAGGAGGGACTCAAGCCGGCCCCGGGGCCATCGTCGAGGCCTCCCGCTACGTCGAGCTCTGGGACCAGGAGCTCGAGGGTGATTCCTCCACGGTGGGAATCCATACCTTGCCGGCCCTGGTGTTGACCCGGGCGGGGGCCGAGGCGGCGATGGAGGAGTTGGAGGGGGCCTACGGGGAGATCTTCGACTCGGCAGGAGGCCGGTTTCCTGTGATGCTCGGTGGGGAGCACTCCATCTCCGCTCCAGCCATCCGGGCGGTGGCGGCTCGGCACGAACCTCGATTGAACGTCCTCCAACTGGATGCCCATGCCGACCTCAGGGGAAGCTACGAGGGCACTCCGGCCTCCCATGCCTCGGCCATGCGTCGGGTCCTGGAGGTGGCTGATGTGGTTGGCGTGGGGATTCGCGGCATCAGCCAGGAGGAAGTGGAGGTCGCGGAGGCCGAATCCGGTGTCACCCTGATCTACGCCGACGAGATGTGGGAGGACGATGGGTGGATGGACCGTGCCTTGGAGGCCCTGGGTGATCCCGTCTACATCACCTTCGACGTGGACTTCCTGGACCCGTCCCTCATGCCCTCCACCGGTACGCCTGAGCCTGGTGGGGGTGACTGGTACCGGACTCTCCGCTTCCTTCGGAGGGTCTTCCGGGAAAGGAATGTCCTGGCATGTGATGTGGTGGAGTTGGCTCCGGTTCCCGGAATGCCGGCCCCGAATTTCCTGGCCGCGAAGCTCGTATACAAACTCATCGGGTATCGTTTCCATGGCCATGACCATGCCTGATCTCACTCCAGACCCGAACTCGGTACCGGGGCTGAGGACGACCATCCCCGACTGGGTGCTGAAACGTGCCACCGGAGCCTCCCGGGTGGAGGGTAACGCCCTCCGCCTGCAGTTCGACGGGCCTTACACCTTCGACGCTTGGATCGAGGCCATCGACGGGGCCCGGGACTACGTCCATTTCGAGAACTACATCCTCCGAGACGACCGGGTGGGCAGGGTTTTCCGGGACGCTCTGGTCAAGAAGGCCAAGGAGGGTGTTCAGGTGAGGGTCCTCTACGATTGGGTGGGCTCCTGGGCTACCCGCCGTCGCTTCTGGAAGCCCTTCAAGGCGGCGGGGGTGGAGGTTCGGGCTTTCAATCCCCCTTCCATCAGGGATCCCTTCGGCATGCTCCAGCGGGACCATCGGAAGATGGTATGTGTGGATGGGGCGGTGGCCTTCATCGGTGGCTTCTGCGTTGGGGAGGAGTGGGCTGGAGACGGCAGGAGACCTCCCTGGCGCGACACGGGTGTCGAGATCCAGGGGCCTGCCGCCGCCGTCTGTGCCCGGGCCTTCGAGCGGATCTGGGGGCTGATTGGAGATCCCGTCTCAGAGGCGGCGCGGAGTGATCCGAAGGAAATCGAAGCTGCCGGGGAGACTCCGGTGTGGATCATCGAGGGTGAGCCCTGGAGATCACGGGTCTACCGGGAGACCCAGCTCATCGCGGCCTCTGCTCGGGAGAGGATCTGGATTACCGATCCCTACTTCGTGGCTCCCTTTCCCTTGGTCGAGGCCCTCACCGCCGCCGCAAGGGACGGGGTCGATGTGCGCATTCTCCTTCCTGCCCACAACAATTGGCCCCTGGTCGGTAGTCTGTCCCGGGGAGGGTACCGGGGGCTCCTGGAGGCCGGAGTCAGGCTCTTCGAGTGGCAGGGGCCCATGATCCACGCCAAGACCATGGTGGCTGACGGAATCTGGTGTCGAGTAGGGTCCAGCAACATGAACTCCGCGAGTCTTCTGGGGAATTGGGAGATCGACGTCGGGGTTCTGGATGAGCAGATGGCTGGCCAGATGGAGGGGCTTTACCTGGCTGATCTCGCTTCTTCCATGGAGATCGTGCTCCCCTCGCGCCTCGCTTCGGTGGCCAAGGCTCCTCAGAGGAGAGAGGCCATGGAGGTGAGTCCTGCTCAGGCTACTCTGGACCCGGGCCGGACCCTGCATGAGCGTTTCGAACGGTTGAGGGCTGGGAGCGGAGCATCTGCGCCCTGGAGAGTGCCTGACCTGGTGAGGGCGGGGTCCAGCCTCGGGGACGCCATCGCGGGGCACCGGACTCTGGGAAGGGAAGACAGGACCGTTCTCAGTACCGCTGCGGGGTTGATTCTCCTTGTCGCCTTGATCGCGGGCTTCTTTCCCTGGATCGTCGGGTGGTTCGTCGCATTTGTGGCAGGGTGGTCCGGGATCGTATTGGGAGTCAGGGCTCTGGCGCAGGCCCGGCAGGCCCGAAGGCAGCGGGAGCTGGTGGAAGAGGGGAACAGGGTGAGAGACCAGAACGAGGTATGACGGAATCCATCGGAGTAACCATCGCCTTTGCGGCTGGGGTCCTTTCTTTCCTATCGCCCTGTGTCCTTCCCTTGGTTCCAAGCTACCTGAGCTTTGTCACGGGGATGTCGCTGGAGGACCTTCAAGAAGGGGTGGACCGTAGGGCCACCTTCATCCATTCCCTCCTTTTTGTCGCCGGGTTTACGGGGATTTTTCTCCTTCTGGGGGCCTCGGCCTCATTCCTGGGCCAGTTTCTCAAGCTCTACGAAGTCTGGATCGCTCGCGTTGGTGGCCTCATCATCATGATCCTGGGCCTTCACCTCGCCGGAGCGTTCCGATTGATGCCCCTCATGAGGGAGCGGCGGCTTTATTTGCATGACAAACCCGCCGGGTATCTGGGGACGCTGGGGGTAGGGGCGGTCTTCGGGGCCGGCTGGACCCCGTGCATCGGACCGGTACTGGGTGCGATCCTCACCTTCGCTGCCTCCCAGGACCAATTCTGGTACGGGGTGGGACTCCTCTTCGTCTACTCCCTTGGGCTGGCCGTCCCCTTCCTTCTCTCGGCCCTTGCCCTGGATTCCTTCCTGAGGGTCTTTGGCCGGTTCCGGCGGTTCCTCCCGGTGGTCCAGGTGGCCTCCGGCGTTCTTCTGGTGGTGCTGGGCCTCTTCCTGGTGACGGGGACCTTCGGTGCCTTGAGCGGTTACCTCGCCCGGTTCACACCTGAGTTCATCCTGGACCGGATCTGACAGATTCCCTATACGGCGGCCTCCTCTTCCTCCAGCGCTTCCTCCAATACCTGGCGTCTGAGGAGCGTGGCGTAGGTTCCTCCGCGAGCCAAAAGGCCAGCGTGAGAGCCCCGCTCCACGATCCGTCCTTCATCCAGCACCAGGATCTGGTCCGCGTTCATGACGGCGGAGACTCGATGACTGATAATGAAGGAGGTCCGCCCGGCCAGGACCGTCTTCAGGTCCTCCAGGATCTTCGCCTCGGTTTGGGTGTCCACGGCGCTGAGTGCGTCGTCCAGGATGAGGACGAAGGGGTCCCGGGCCAGCGCCCGTGCCAGGGTAGCCCTCTGCTTCTGTCCGCCGGAAAGGTTGATGCCCCGCTCACCCAACCGGGTCGAATAGCCCTCCGGAAAAGAGAGGATGGGTTCGTGGATCTGGGCGACCCTCGCCGCTTCCTCCACCCTCCGGTCTTCCTCCCCTCGGTCCCGGGTTCCGGGCGGAGCTGGTTCCTCCCCAAGGTCCCTGGTTCCGGGGGTAGCTGGAGCCTCCCCAAGGTCCAATCCCAGGGCGATGTTGTCTCGGACGGTTTCCGAAAAGAGGAAAGAGTCCTGGGGGACCATCCCGATGAACTGCCTGAGCGCTCGAGGATCCAGGCTGGTGAGGGGGGTGCCATCCAAGAGAATCTCCCCTTCGGTGGGATCGTAGATCCTGGGGATCAGAGATACCAGGCTGCTCTTCCCTGATCCCGTTGGACCCACGATGGCCACCGTCTCTCCGGCCCGAGCGAGAAAAGACACCTCCTGGAGGACATCCCGCTCGCTACCCGGATACCGGAAGCCCACCTTCCGGAATTCGATTTCCCCCCGGAGGAGAGGAAGGGGAGAGGGGTTCCGGGGAGGTTTGACCCTGGACTCCGTCTGGAGAATCTGGTTCAGCCGGCCCATGGAAGCAGCCCCGCGTTGGAAGAGGTTCACCACCCATCCCAGGGCGATCATGGGCCAGATCAGGAGGGCCAGGTAGAAGTTGAATGCGACAAAGTCTCCGATGGTGATTCTGCCCTCCATCACCTGGAAACCCCCGTACCAGAGAACCACCACCATGGCCACCCCGGCCACCAGCATGAGGAGGGGGAAGAAGAGCCCGGAAGCCTTCACCAGGCCCATGTTCCGGCTCATGTAGTCGGCGTTCAATCGGTCGAACTGTTCCTCCTGCTCCTCCTCCTGGACGTAGGCACGGACAATCCGGAGCCCCGTGAGGTTCTCCTGCACCATGGTGGAGAGGGCGGCCAGCTGTTCCTGAATCTCCTCGAACCGATGGTGGATGATCCTCCCGAACCCTATCACGATGGGTGGGAGTGCCAGCATCGGGATCAAGGCCACCATCGTCAATCGGGGGCTGATCCAGAGCATGAGGGTGATGGAGAAGACGAAGCTCACCACGGTGTTCACGGCGTACATCACCGCTGGGCCGGTGGCCATCCGAACCGCCAAGGTGTCATTGGTGGCCCGGCTCATGAGGTCCCCGGTCCGGGTAGTGCCGAAGAAGGAGGCGTCCAACCCGAGGAGGTGCCGGAAGAGATCATCCCGGAGATCGCACTCGATCCGGCGGCTGGTGCTGTTCATGATCTGGCGCATGCCGAACTTCGCCGCCCCCCCGAAGATTGCGGCGAGGACGATGAGACCGGCGTAGAAGCCGATTCGCTTACTGGTAATACCAGGATCACCCAGTCCATCGATGGCCAGCTTCATGAGGTAGGGACCGAAGATGGTGAAGACGTTGGAAACCAGCACCATGAGGAGCCCCAGGGCCATCTCTTTTCGGTACGGTCGCACGTAGGGCAGGACGGTCTTCAGTTGGTTCATGGAGCTCCGGTCTGGGGTTGATAGCTTTTCATGGACGTTGCACCCCGCATTTTCTTCCCTAGCTTCATGAGTATGCGGGACAAACGCCTTACGGAACAGCGGAATCCCCGGTCATCCCGGATTGACCTCCTCTCCTCCATCGAGATCGTGGACCTGATCAATTCGGAGGATCGGACGGTGGCCGTGGCTGTGGGGGAGGAACGGGAAGCCATCGCCAGGGCCATCGATCTGACCGTCGATGTTCTCCGGCAGGGCGGCCGCCTCCTCTACGTGGGGGCAGGAACATCGGGGCGCCTGGGGGTCTTGGACGCTGCCGAGATTCCTCCGACCTTCAGTGCCGAACCCGACCTGGTTCAGGGAATCATCGCCGGGGGACATGGGGCACTGGTCCGCGCCCAGGAAGGAGCTGAGGATTCTCCGGAGGAGGGAGCCACCGCTTTGCGGTCAGCGGAGGTGGGTCCTGCCGATTTTGTCCTTGGCATCGCCACCTCCGGTACCACTCCCTTCGTTCATGGAGCTCTCGACTGGGCCCGGATACGGGGCGCAAAGACCGGCTTCTTGATCTGCACCTACCCGAGTGAGGAGCTGGTTCAGGCCCATGACGTGGTCATCGCTCCGCTGGTGGGACCCGAGGTGATCACCGGGTCCACCCGAATGAAGGCTGCCACCGCCACCAAGCTGGTTCTCAACACCATCACCACGGGCGCCATGGTACTCTTGGGGAAGGTGTATGGGAACCTCATGGTGGACCTGCAGGTTACCTGCGCCAAGTTGCAGGATCGTGGCGAGAGGATCCTCATGGAAACCGTGGGCGTGGATCGGGATCGGGCCGAGGGGCTCATCGGGGAAGCCGGTGGAAGCGTGAAGGTCGCCATCGTCATGGGGAGGCTGGGGCTGGGGCGGGAGGAAGCCGTGGATCTTCTGGAGAGTGCGGGGGGAGTGGTTTCCCGTGTGGTGGGGGACCTCCTGTGAAGGTCCTCGGCCTGATGTCGGGGACATCCCTCGACGGAATCGATGCGGCCCTCCTGGAAGTGGGAGATCTGGAACCGCTTCCCGGGGATCCGGCCCCCCGGCTCCTCGGCGTCCTCGACTGGGAGCTTCTGGCTTTTCGGACCCGTCCCTTCAGCCAGGAGGAAAGGGGGGCCATTCAGGAGACCTTGGTTTCCGGGGGGGCCAGGGAGATGGCCCTCCTCCACACCAGACTCGGGGAGTGGTTCGCCGCCGCGGTCCTGGATCTCCTGGAAGAGGAGGGAGTCACACCGGAATCCGTCTCGGCTCTGGGTTCCCACGGCCAGACCATCTGGCATGAACCGCCCCAAGCCGAGGTGCGCGGCGCCTCCCTCCAAATGGGCTGCCCGGCCACCCTGGCCGAAAGAACCGGAATCGGCGTCGTAAGCGATTTCCGATCCAGGGACCTGGCGGCGGGGGGCCACGGAGCTCCCCTCGTTCCCTGGGCCGACCGGATCTTCTTCTCCTCACCCCAGAGGTCCCGGGCCATTCAGAACCTGGGAGGCATGGCCAACGTTACCTGGCTCCCAAGGGCCACGGATCCTACCCCGGTCCTGGCATTCGATACGGGCCCGGGTGTGGCCCTACTGGATGCGGCCATGGAACTTGCCACGGCCGGGAAGAAGACCTTCGACGAGAACGGGGATCTGGCGAGGCAGGGGCAGGTGTCGGAAAGGGTCCTGGAACGGCTCCTGGCCCACCCATTTTTTCGGAAACCTCCGCCCAGGTCCACGGGTCGAGAGATCTTTGGTTCCAGGATGGTGGATGAGGTCGTGAAGGAGATGGGGGCGGAACGGGGAAGGGACCTGATTCCCGGATCCACCCTCCAGGGGTGGCCGGACCTCCTGGCTACCCTCACCGCCCTGACGGCGCGCAGCATCGGGGAGGCCTATGGACGATGGGTCCTGCCACGGGGAGTCGACGAGGTCTTCCTGATGGGGGGTGGTTCCCGAAACCCGGCCCTCTTCGAGGCCATCGAGGGAGAGCTCTCCCCCCTCGACGTCCTGCCCGGGGACTCCCTGGGAATGGACGCCGATGCCCGGGAGGCGGCAGCCTTCGCTCTCCTCGCCTGGGCCCATCTCATGGGGATCCCGGCGAATGTGCCGGAGGCTACAGGTTCCAGGGGACCTCGGGTCCTTGGCTCCTGGACGCCCGGGAAGATGCGGGTGAGGCCGTGACCCGCCGCACGATCCTCCTTCTGGCGGGAGTCCTTCTGATCCAAACCATTATCGTCGCCCTGGTGTTCACACCTCAGCCCCATAGTGGGGGAGATAACGCAGGGTACATCTCTCTGGCCCACTCTCTCCTGGACCGAGGCGCCTACCTGGAGATCTGGGATCCGGGAGAGCCTCCCCATACCAAGTATCCACCCGTTTTTCCGCTTCTTCTGGCTGTGGCCATCCTCCTGGGAGCCAAGGGCTGGGCGGCTCTGAAGCTGGTTCCCGCCTTCTCCACCGTCCTGGCGGTGGCCTTCACCTTCCTATGGGCCCGGGATCGCCGGGGGCTTGCCCTGGGAGTGGTGGTAGCCCTCCTCCTGGGTATTTCCGGGAGTGTGGTCTATTACAGTCAGTGGATGCTCTCGGACCCGACTTTCCTGGCCCTGACCATGGCCGCCCTCTGGGCCCTTCAGAAGAGCTCCGAGGAAGGGGGGACCCATGGAAGAGAGGGGGGAGGAAAGGTCTGGTTGGTGCTGGGCCTGGCTCTGGTGGTCCTGGCGTACTTCACCCGATCGGCGGGCCTGCCTCTGGCCGTGGCCACACTCCTCTGGTTCGGGATCCAAAAGAGGTGGAAGGCACTCGCCGGCTTCGCCCTGGCCTTCGGTCTCCCCGCCTTCTTGTGGTGGCTTCGAGGGAGTGTACTGGGAGGGAGCGGGTATGTCTCGGAGTTCTGGTTGGTCGATCCCTACCTGCCTCACCTCGGGACCATTGGGCCCGGGGAGCTTCTGGATAGGCTGACCGGGAATCTGGTGGCCTATACCACTCGAATCATTCCTGCGGGAGTCGTAGGGGATGCACTGCCCATCATCTCTCCTCTCGGAATCGGGCTGGGACTCGTCACCCTCGTCGGCTGGATTCGGGCTCTGCGAGAGAAGGTGGGAGTCGCGGAACTCTTCTTCCCCCTCTATTTCGGCCTCATTCTCCTCTGGCCCCCGGCCTGGTCGGGAGACCGGTTCGCTCTCCCCCTCCTTCCCCTCATCTTCTTCTATGCCGGCGTGGCCCTCCTCTGGCTGTTGGGCTCCTTCTCGGTAAAAGTTCGGCGACCCCTCTTCGCCGTCCTGGTCCTTCTACTGGCCCTTCCCGCCGGCCAGCACTGGTACCTCATGGCGAAAGGAGCAGGCTCCTGCAGAGAAGCGACCCGTATCGGGAACTCTCGGGAATGCCTTTCCTCAGCCCAGGGCGAGTACTTCGCCCTGGCCGAGTGGAGTGGAGAAAACCTGCCTGATAGTGCCGTCGTCACCACACGGAAGCCCAGGATCTTTTTCCTGATGAGCGGGGTTAAGGCCCAATCCATCCCACTGGTGAGGGATCCGGATGAGTTCCTGGACCGGGTTCGGCTTGGGGGGAGCCGTTACCTTTCGCTGGATCTCCTGGACGGCGTGTCGGGGTATTACGTCTATCCGGTCCTGCTGGAACGGCTTTCGACCTTCTGCGGGTTGGTGGAAGTCGGAGTCGCCGGACAGAACGGCACGCGGTTGCTGGGTCTCGACCATGGGGGCGTGGGAAGGGGTGCAGAGGGGGAAGCTTCTCGAACCCTTGCCCGATGTCCTGGGGAGATGTTCCGTCCCAGCCCTCGGGAGAGAGGATCCGTCGGGGTCTGGGAGATTCCCCTTCTCGCTTGGGGGCGAGAAGGGGGGGAGTGAGGCCCTACCGATCGTAGAGGAGGGCCAGGGCTACCCCGAAGGCCACATGCTCCACCAACTGTTCATCGGCTCCACGGTCTTTCAGGAGTAAGGACAGCGCCGGGATTTTCCCCTGAGGAGCCCTGGAACCGGCCAACTCTCCGAGCCCACCCCAGGGCATGAGGGCGTACTCCAATCCCCCGTAAGCGGCTCCCTGAAGCAGGGGAGGGCCTGGAATTCGTGGCTCCACCAGGGCGGCGTAGAGGAGGCCCCGGCCCGCACCGGCCAGAAGAATGTCGGTAAACTCTTCCTCCAGAGCTGTTTCCCTCTTCTTCCCCGTGATAACGGGGCGGGCCAGTTCGGCCAGGAAGGCGGCGGCGGCCCCAGCGGCTCCAGCCCGGAAGAGGCGAAAGATGCCCGGTCCACGGCGACTGGGCCAGTGGGCCAGGACCCGGGTGAGAACGGATCCCGCCCCCACCGTGAGAAGGGCGTCCAGAACTTTTTGGGAAATGTCGCCATGAGATATGGCGTCCAGGGGCGCGGCGTCGTGGGGCGCAACGTCATGGGACGCGGCGTCATGGGATGCGGCGTCATGGGACCCCTCGCCGGTGGGGGAGGGTTTCCCCCGCCCGTCCTTCTTCGGGGCAGGGAGGCGGCTTCGGGCCGACTCTAGCGCGTACCCCAGGTGGTACCAGAGATTCTCTTTCTTCTGCATCTTCAATGGCCTGGTGAACTGTTGGTTCCGTTAGGGTGAGGCTCATGGACCGATTTGACAAGGTGTTTCCCCTCCATCGGGTCATTCCTGGCCTCGTAATGGCTCTGCTTTTGATTTCGACTCCGGCCATGGGATCCGCCCAGATTCCTCCCGGTGAGTCCTGGCGGACCTTGGATACGGAGCATTTTCGAATCACCTACCCAGCGGATCTCCTCGATCTCGCCCAACGGGCGGGGCAGAGAGCCGAGATTGCCTGGGAGGCGCTGACTGAGGTCTTCATCGATCCGCCGAAGAAGAAGGTGGACCTGGTCATCACGGACCACGCCGATATCTCCAACGGTTTTTCCAGGGTGTTCCCATCCAACCGAATCGTGATCTATGCCCCTCCTCCGGTGGATGGCTTCGGATTACCCCATATGGACGAGTGGATGGAGCTGGTGGTGACCCATGAGCTGGCTCACATCTTTCACCAGGATTACGCCAGGGGCCTGGGCGGCTTTCTGCGCACGATTTTCGGCCGGGTCCCCTTGGAGTGGCCCTTCTTCCCAGGGGCTGCGGTTCCGACCTGGGCGGTGGAGGGCCTCGCCACCTATTACGAGTCCGAGCTGACCGGGGCCGGTCGGGTTCGGGGAAGCTTCCACGAGATGGTGGTTCGGACCGCCATCCTCGAAGACCGGTTCGAGAGCATCGACCAGAGCTCGGGGGATTCGCCCGTCTGGCCTGGGGGTCAGCGCTCCTACGTGTACGGATCCCTCTTCCTGAAGTACCTCATGGACGAGCATGGGCAAGAGGCCATGGGGGCCTTCGTGGATGCGGTGGCGCGGCAGTGGATACCCTACCGCCTGAACTCCGCTGCGAAAGACGCTTTCGGGGTCTCCTTCTCGGATTCCTGGGAGGAATGGAGGACGCTCCTGGAAGGGCGATACTCCGCGCTCCGGGATTCCCTGCAGGGGCGGGCTCCCATTACACAGGGAGAGGCCCTGACCCGGGGAGGTTACTACGCCTGGAGCCCGGAGCCTTCTCCGGACGGACATGGCTTCGCTTTTTCCCGGGCGGATGGCCGGAGCGATCCCCAGATAAGGTTCAAGGAGCTGGGTAGCGGGAGTGAGGAGAAGCTGGCCAGAACCAACAACTTGGCCCACTTCTCCTGGACCCCCTCCGGCGGGATCCTATTCTCTCAGATCGACTACACGGATTCCTACCGCATCCGTGGGGACCTCTTCCTCTTGGAGCCGAGTGGCGAGGTCACTCAGGTCACCGAAGGGAGTCGACTGGACCACCCCGATGTAGCGCCGGAAGGGGACCGGGCGGTGGCTGTTCAAGAGGGGGTCGGCTCCAATCGGCTGGTGATGGTGGATCTTCCCAGCGGGAAGGTCGAGCCTTTGACGGATTTTCAGGAGCAGGAACTTTGGTCCTACCCCCGTTGGTCCCCGGATGGGCGGTGGATCGCCGCGTCCCGGTGGAGGGCCGGCGCCTACTTCGACGTGGTCCTCCTCACCCCTGGAGGGGAACTCCTCTGGGAGGTTACAGGGGATCGGGGGATCGACAACGCTCCAGCCTGGAGCCCGGATGGCCGGTGGCTTCTCTGGTCTTCCGACCAAAGCGGAATCCCGAACCTCTATGCGGTCCCGGTGGATCCGGTATCCGGGGAACCCGGACCCACGCGTCAAATCACCAATCTTCTCGGTGGTGGGGCCTATCCCTCCGTGGATCCAGGAGGACGTTGGATCTACTACTCCTCCTATCATGCCGACGGTTGGAGGGTGGAGAGGATTCCATTCCAGCCCGGGGATTGGTTCCAGCCCTTTCCCCGTCACCCGACCTTTCAGGGGGAGGTGGATCCATCTCGATTTGAGGAGCGGGTCGATGCTCCGGGAAGATCCTACAACCCGCTCACCACCCTTCGGCCCACCTTCTGGGCTCCCACGTATCGGGAAGGAGACCATTCGGGGGGGACCCAGGTCCTGAAGCCCGGGTACGGGGTCTTCACCTCAGGGGAGGACCTCGTCGGCAGGCACGCTTATGCCCTATCCGGGACCTTCTCCAGTGGGGCCGGTTCCTTCAATGGGCGGGCGTCCTACTCCTTCGGCGGCCTCGAGAACCCCCTCCTCAGCGTGGCGGCCGCCCAGAGTTATGACGCCAGCTCCCGACCTTGGGCGGGTATCACCGAGGGTTCGGACACGGTGCCCATCTTCCTCGTCGAACGGGAGCGGGCTCTCGGCCTGGGTGCTACCCTTTTTCGGAGGAGATCCCGGACCCAAACGACGCTCAGCCTCTCGGCCTCCCATATTTGGGAGGATCGTTTCTTTCTGGAAGAAGATCTTTCGGAGAGCCATCGATTTCGGCCGGGACGGCCCAACGTCCGTCTGGGGGAGGCACGGGCGACGCTGACTTTCGGAAATGCCAGGAGGTTCTCCTTTTCCATCAGCCCTGAAGATGGCGTGGGTGCTCTCATCAG
>JAUXEE010000278.1 GCA_030618065.1 Gemmatimonadota bacterium | reverse complement strand
GTGGCCCAACAGATCCTCCAGTCCCTGGGCCTCAGGAGCTTCGAACCCCAGGTTGCGGCCTGCCCCGGATGCGGTCGCACGACCAGCACCTTCTTCCAGGAGATGGCCCAGGAGATCCAGGGCTTCATCCGGAAACAGATGCCATCCTGGCGGGAGGCCTACCCCGGCGTGGAGGAGTTGGATGTGGCGGTCATGGGGTGTGTTGTGAACGGCCCCGGCGAATCCAAGCATGCCAACATCGGCATTTCACTTCCGGGCACTTTCGAGGAGCCCAAGGCACCGGTATACGTGGATGGGGAGCACTTCACCACCCTGAAAGGGGAGGGGTTGGTGGAGGAGTTCAAAGGGATCCTGGAAGACTACGTCCAGAGACGGTACGGAGGAGACAGGCCCCCGGCCTAGCCGCCTCTCTTTTTGGGACTTCTGGCCCCGAACGGGCCATTCCGTCCTCGGTATTCCGACAATGTGACAATACGACCCATGCGGCGACGTCCGGGGTCGGCCCGGCCGGGATCGCAGCACCTCACCTAATTTCCTATTCATCAACGACTTAAAGAATCGAGAAAGGGACCTCCGGCCCCTGGTCGGCGGCGGCATGGATCTCGTTATGGGTAGCTGGTGTCAAGATCAAAACAGCTGGGGAGGGAACCATGGGCCGGTACGTGGAAGACGTCATGCAGCGTGAGGTGGTCACGGTGACCCCCGAGACGCCCGTCACAGAGCTTCTGAAACGCCTGGTAAGCGCTCAAATCAGTGGGGTCCCCGTCGTTACTGCGGATGGGGAGATCGTCGGCGTGGTGTCAGCCACCGACGTAGTGCGTTTGGGTGCAGGGGAGAAAGAAATCAGTGCGGGGAAGGTGGTCTGGGAGCCATTGCTCCTACCGGACGAGGAGTACGAAGTGGACTCGGCAGCGCCCTTCTTCATGGTCTCGCCGGATTGGCGCTACCCCACGGAGAACCAGACCGAGGCTCTTCCCGACGGTGTCTTCGACGGATTCACCGTCTCGGATATCATGACCCCCGCCGTGTTCACCGTGAAGGCAAGGGACACGGTGGAGGAAGCAGGGAAGTTCCTCCTCCAAGGGAGGATTCACAGGGCCCTGGTGGTGGAGGACGACCAACTGAAGGGAATCGTTACGGCTCTCGATCTTTTGAAAGCGTTCGTCGAGGACTGAGATGGCAAGCAGTACGGTGAATACCGGAACCGAGGCCACGGCCACGATCCCGGCCAAGGTCCCGGCCTGCCCCTTGGACCAGGAGGTCCGGGCTGTCGTCCTACTGGATGAGGAGCAGCGGATCGTATATGTGAACCCCCCGGCCCAGGAGGCTCTGGCTCGCTTGGGGGCGGAGAACCCCAGGACCCTCTGGGATCTTCCGGCTCAGCTTCAGCCCGCCGTCCAGGCCAACCGGCCTGCGTCGGCTTCGACGCCGGAAATGAGAAAGCTGGCGGACGGGTTGTGGGGTGTCTACCTGCCCATGCGAGAGCTGGACCCTGAATGGCTGGGGAGCATGGTGGAGGCCGAGCAAATGGCAGCCGTGGGGCAGCTTGCCGCCACCGTCGCAAAGGAGATCGGCGGGCCCAACACGTCCATCCAGGTGGCGGTGGATCATCTGCTGGGTGGGTGCGGAGCCGAGCATGAAGAGACGAGGGAGACCCTGCAGAAGGTCCTGAGTCAGACCGAGCGGATCACCCGCCTGACCCGGCAGCTCATCGCCCTGGCAGATCCGGGCCGCCCCCAACTCAAGCCCGTGGACCTGAACGAGATCGCTGGGTCGGCTTGCGAGCTCATGGAGACTTCCTTCTCCGAGCGAGACATCGAGTGTGTGTGGGACCCGGAGGAAGGTCCGGTTCGAGCTCTGGCCGATCGGAACCACCTCCTTCAGGCTCTGGTGAACCTCCTCCTGAACGCGCGGACGGCTCTTCAGAGTTGGACCGGCGAGCGTCGGATTCGGCTCCGGTCCGAGGCCAACGGCGATCGGGTCTACCTTCATATCGAGGACTCTGGGCCCGGGATTCCCGCGGAAGATCTGTCCCGGGTCTTCCTTCCCTTCGTGTCGACCACGGGTGGCACCGGAATGGGGCTTTTCCTCACCCGGCAGATTCTCGTGGAACAGCGGGGCGGAATCCGGGTGAAGTCCCCTAACGAGCTGGGTGGCGCCACCTTTACTGTTTATCTGGAAAAATCGACTGATGACTGAAGAGACGGCCCAAACCGACGTAAACCCTCGGGTGCTGGTGGTGGAGGACGAAGAGATCGTTCGGGATATTCTCCTGAAGGTTCTGACCGGAGAGGGGTACCGGGTGGACGCGGTGGAGACGGGGGAAGAGGGGCTCAAGGCACTGGACAGCCAACTCTACGATTTGGTTCTTCTGGATCTGAACCTCCCGGGAATGCACGGGCTTAACGTCCTATCGGCGGCGCCGGCGACCCAGACCGACGCTCAATTCATCGTCATGACGGCTTTCGGAACCGTGGACACGGCCGTGGAGGCCATGCGGCTTGGGGCCTACGACTACATCAACAAGCCCTTCCGGACCGAGGAGCTTCTCCTGACCCTGAAACGGGCTCGGGAGGAAGCGGATCTCCGAAGGGAAGTCGCCCAACTCCGGCGGCGGACCGGGGAGCTGGGCCCCGGGGCCAAGATGGTGGGTCGGTCGGCTCCGATGCAGCGCCTTTTCGACCTCATGGAGAGGGTGGCACCCACCCGGGCCACGGTCCTCATCACCGGGGAGACCGGCACGGGGAAGGAACTGGTGGCCAGGGGACTCCACGACCTTTCCGATCGGGCCCGTCGGCCCTTTGTCGCCATCAACTGTTCGGCTCTCCCGGAGACCCTCCTGGAATCGGAGCTCTTCGGCCACATGAAGGGATCCTTCACCGGAGCTATCCAGAGCAAGCGGGGACTCTTCGAGGAAGCGGCGGGCGGCACACTCTTCCTGGACGAGATCAGCACCGTCTCGTCGGCCATCCAGGTGAAGCTTCTCCGGGTCCTCCAGGAGCGGAAGGTGAAGAGGGTAGGGGGCCGGGAGATGATTTCCGTGGACTTCCGCCTGTTGGCCGCCACCAACCGGATCCTGGCTGAACTGGTGGACCGGGACGAGTTCCGGGAGGATCTCTTCTACCGGTTGAACGTCTTCCCCATCGAGGTCCCGACCCTCCGAGGCCGCCGGGAGGATATTCCGGTTCTGGCCAACTTCTTCCGTCTTCGCTTCGCTGAAGAAAATGGTGTCGAGCCCCCCGAAATCCCACCGGAGACCCTCTCCCGGATGATGGCCTACGATTGGCCGGGGAACGTGAGGGAGCTGGAGAACTTCATCGAGCGGGCGGTCATCATGCACGCCGGAGCCAAGACCATCCCCTTCGATCCGCCTCAGGCCCTTGGCCGGCGGCCGGAACGGGATACCCTTTCCCGTGCCCGTGCCGAGCGCTGGGACCTGGAGAGGCTGGAGAGGGAGTACATCCTGGAATGTCTGGAGGAGACGCATTGGCACCAGGGTGAGGCCGCTCAGATCCTCGGGATCAACCGGAGGACGCTCTACAGGAAGTTGAAGAAGTACCGGGAGGACGGCTTACTGGCCGATCATCAGGTGCTTCAGGATTAGGTAGAGGGGCCGGGACGCCGGCTTACCCCTGTCGCCCACTGGCCATCCCGCCTTACCCGATCCACCCGTTCCGTTCTTCGGGCTCGATTCCGGCGGGCATCCAGAGGGTGAAGCAAGAGCCCTTTCCTACATCCGACTCCACGGTGAGGGCGCCTCCCAT
>JAUXEE010000192.1 GCA_030618065.1 Gemmatimonadota bacterium | reverse complement strand
TCAGCAGGGAGCCCGCTCACAATGGTGTCAGGGGGTCCCGAGGGGGCCACGGACCCTTCCGGAAATGGGTATCGTAGGACGGCGTCATCGGTGGCGAAGAAGAGATACTCTCCGGCCAGGAGGACTTCGTTCCCACCGTTCTCACCGAACCGGTGGGTCTCGTCCGCACGACCGTCCCCATCCAGGTCACGGAGAATCGCCACGCCACCGGGAATGACGGACCTTTCCGGTCCCCGGCTGTTGGTCAGCGCAAGCAAAACGTCACCGTTTTCGGCAGTTTCGATGTGCCGGGCGCTCCCCGCGGAATTGACAACGACTACAGCGCAAAACCCGGCGGGGAGCGTGATTCCACCATTGTTCGGGTCGCATCCGGATTGAGCTGGAGGGGTGAATGCGGGCTGGCACGCAGGTAAGGCAGAGGCCATGGTGGCCAAGAGAGTCATCAGGCGGGTACGCCGCAGGGGATCCCGGTTCATCGCCACTGCCTTTGTTGGGGTAGGGCTAAGGCTTGAAGCTTCAAACAATCGACGAGAGATGAGAAAAGGTCAAGGGTATGGCTCGAGGGGACGTCGCCGCAGTTGCCTTGATCGTCCCCTGAGTCATAGGTAAGCTCCCTTCATGTTTCGACTCCCCGTAAGGGCCGTGGCGGGCCTCTTCGTCTTCTCCCTTCTCCTCTCGGGCGCCCAACCGCGGACTCTGAGTGGGAAGGCCCCTTCGTTGATGGAACCTCCCGACTCCGCCCTGTTGGTCCTTGCGGCTGCCAGCCTTGCGGACGTGCTTCCGCGGGTGGCCCAACTCTGGACGGACGCCGGAGGGATTCCGGTCCGGTTCAGCTTCGACGCCACCTCTCGCCTGGCTCCCCAGACTCTCCAGGGAGTGCCGGCGGACCTCTTTTTCAGCGCTGACCAGCGCTGGATGGATTGGGTGGCGGAGCGTGGAGCCCTTCGAGATGACACGCGCGTCGACCTCCTGGGGAATGAAATCGTCGTGGTGGTTCCCAGAGATGGAGGCAAGAAGCTACTGGGCCCCGACGACCTCATGGGCCCATCCATCCGACACATCGCCATGGCAGGGGAGAATGTGCCCGCGGGCCGGTACGGCTTGGCCGCCTTGGAAGCCACGGGGGTCTGGGGGCAGGTGGCGGATCGTGTGGTGAGGGGAGGGAATGTCCGAGGGGCTCTGGAATGGGTGGCGTTGGGGGAAGTGGAAGCAGGGGTCGTATACCGGACGGACGCGACGGCGGAGGAGCGGGTGAGGGTCGCCTTCACCTTCGCTCCTGAGACCTATCCGCTCATCAGCTATCCGGTGGCGGTCCTGGTACAGGCTCCTCTTCCAGGAACGGCCTTGGCCTTCTTGGAATTCTGCCAGTCCGATGGCGCCACCAGGGTTTTTCAGGAGGCGGGCTTCCTGTCTCTCCGTCCAGGGCCTACAGGGCATTCGGAAGTCACTCAGCTTCCCAGGGAGTCCGGGTCTCCGCTCCTCCCCAGCCCTTGGTCGGCCATCCGCCTCTCCTTCCTGGTGGCGCTGGCGGCTACCCTCGCCGGGTTCGTGCCGGCGGTCTGGTTGGGGTGGATCCTGGCCCGGAAGGACTTCTTCGGGAAAAGTGTCATTGCCACGGTGGCTCTGGTGCCCCTGGTACTTCCACCGGTGGTGACGGGATTCATTCTCCTCAGCATCCTCGGGACCCAGAGTCCGGTTGGAGCCAGGTTGGCGGCCCTGGGGCTCCCCATTCCCTTCACCTTACTAGGGGCCATCCTGGCGGCCCTTACCGTGGGGTTTCCCCTCTATGTCGTATCCGTAAGGAACGCTTTCCAAGCTGTGGATTCCAGCTATGAGGAGGTGGCCTGGACTCTGGGCCGGCGCCCCTGGCCCACCTTCGTCCGAGTTACCTTCCCTCTCGCCCTTCCCGGTATCGCCGCCGGCGCCGTCCTGGCGTTTGCCCGGGCCCTGGGAGAGTTCGGGGCCACTGTGGTGTTGGCCGGGAATGTCGAGGGGAGCACTCGGACCATCGCCCTGGCCGTCTACACCCTGTTGGAGTCGCCCCAGGGGCGAGAGGCGATCTGGGTCCTCGTAGGGGCAAGCGTGGTCCTCTCACTTGTGGCCCTCCTGGGCTTCGAGGCGTTGTCCCGGCACCAGAGGAGACAGATGGGGGCTCGCCATGGGCGCTGAGGCGAAGGGCGTCCTGCAGGTGGATTTCCAGGTCCGCCTGGGGGCCCGGGAGTTGGAGGTCCGCCTGGATACGGAATCTCCGGCCGTTGCCGTGTTCGGTCCGTCGGGGGGAGGGAAGAGCACCCTTCTACGAGTTCTGGCCGGGGTGGAGCGTCGTGCCCGGGGGTCGGTGCGAGTGAGGGGCCGGCTCTGGATGGATTCGGATGAAGGAGTGTTCCTGCCCCCTTGGGAGCGTCGAGTGGGATGGGTTCCCCAGGAATACCTCCTCTTCCCTCACCTCAGGGTCCGGGAAAACCTGAGCTTCGCCGGCGCTACACTCCAGGAGGTCCAAGAGGTGGGAGAACTCCTGATGGTGGACCACCTCCTGGATCGGAGGCCCCGGGGTCTTTCGGGCGGGGAGCAGCAACGGGTCGCGTTGGGTCGGGCCCTCCTGGCCAAACCCAGGATGCTCCTCCTGGACGAACCTTTTTCCGCCCTGGACCGACCCCTCCGGAGCCATGTGGCGTCACGATTGAGGGGCTATGTCCAGGAGAGGGGCCTCCTCCTCCTTCTGGTGAGCCATGACGAAGCCGACGCTGTGGCCCTGGCCCAGGAACATTGGCTCCTCTCGGAAGGAGGACTGGAACGGGTGGAGTAGATCGGCGGTCGAAGCCCGCCGGCTCTAGCCTGCCGGTCGCAGCCCGCCAGTCCTTACTGTCCTGTTCTTCCTCCAGCCATTTCCAGAACCTCGGCGAACTCATCGGGCAGGGTGGAAGCCCGGACTCCATCCTGGGCTCGTTTCAGGTCATAGTCCACCCGAACGAACTCGGCCCTGACCCGACTTCGCCCATGGGCGTCGGCCCTGGTGTGACTCCCGCCGCCGGCGTCTTCGTCCCCGCCCAGGTGCAACAGGAGGTAGCAAGCTCTCCAATCCCCGTCTTTCGGGCGGCCCGCAGAGCCGGCATTCACGAAGTGGATCCCTTCGACTTCCCGTTGCCAGGGCTGATGGGTGTGGCCGAAGACGACGGTATCCCCGGGGCGGGCGCCGATCTTCTCCGCCATCTGGAGACAGAAGGAGTCGGGGCGCTCCTCCGTGCAGTAGATGGTGTTCAGGGTGGGGTTCGCATGAATGAGGGTGATCTTCGGCCCCGCCATGTGTCCACCCCATGGCCGGAGGTCCAATCGGAAAGGGAGAGCTCCAAGGTAGCTGCGGGTCTCCTCGGACGTGTGCTCGAGGGTCCAGGAGAAGCTCAGGTGGGCCAGCTCGATATCTCTGGGGTCCTCGTAGCTGCAACCGCAGTGCTTGTAGCGTGTGGCCACCGTGGAGTCGTAGTTCCCGGCGACTCCTGGAATCCCCCTTTCCTTGAGGAGCGACACGGTTTCGTTGGGCCAGGGAGCGTAACCCACCAGGTCCCCCAGGTGATAGGTGCCCAAGATCCCATTTCTGCCGGCCACGTCCTTCAAGACGCCTTCCAGAGCCGGCAGATTGGCATGGATGTCGGAGATGACGGCGATGGTGGTCACGGTCGGTGTTCCTCGGGCGTGAGGGTCGGTTTTCCTCGCCCTGGCTGTTCCTCCTCCGGCTTCTAGTCCAGAAGGGCGTCCACCTTCGCGGCACAGATGAAGTCGTTTTCCGTGAGCCCCTCCACCGCGTGGGTGGTGTACATCAACTCGCACCGGCTGTACCCGAGATTCTGGTGCGGGTGGTGGTCTTCTCTATGGGAGATCCAGGCCACGCCGTTCACGAAAGCCATCACCTCATAGTGGTTGGCAAAGGTGAAAATCCGGCGAAGCCCTTGGCCGTCGTCGATCACTTCCCAAGCGGGGACCTCCTTCTGCAGCTCTCGGGCTTCTTCCGAGGTCATGGGAGGAATGCCCCCCTCGCAGGGCTTGCACTTCCTTTTTCTAAGATCGGTCATACAGGCTTCCCTTCCGGGCTCGAAGTCGGGTTGAAGAGGACCCTGCTTGAGTATGCCCCAGGGAGAATGGAGTTCCGTCAGGAAGGAAGAAAACGGGAGCGGAGGGTTTCGGCGAAAGCGGTTTTCGGCTCTCCCCCAGGAGTGTCGAAGCTCGCTGTCAAGGCCCGAAGCGGCATCCCGTGGGGAGGAAGGATCAGGTTCGGGGCGAGTTCCAGGAGGGGATGGGCTACGAACGGCCGGCTTTCAATGTCGGAGTGGGTGAGGAATCCATCGGGGCCGATCTCCTCCCAGATGGGGTTGGCCTCGTCTTCCTTCTCCCGACCGAAGAGGAGGAGATCCAGGTCCATGGTCCTGGGGGCGTATCGATTGCCCGGTCTTTCCCGGCCCTGGGCCCTTTCGATTCCCTCGAAGAGTGCCAGCAATTCATCCGAAGAACGGAGCGTTCGAATCTCCAGGACCCCGTTGAGAAAATCGGGGTCGAAGTTCTGGAGCCCCCCGTTCGGCAGGGCGGTTGAATCCTTTGGATCGAAGAGGGGTGCGGTCCGGTAGAATGTGGAGATGCCAGTGAGCGTGACCCCCGGGGTCTCCTCCAGAGACTCCAGGGCCCTTATGACGTTCTCCTCCGGATGGATGTTGGATCCCACGCCCACATAGGCCAGAGACAGAGGGCTATTCACGCGGGCGCTCGACCTCCACCCCGACACTCCGTGAGAACCGGACCGCCCCGGGTTTCTCCACCCGGATCCTGGCTAACGTCACTCGTGAGTCCTCAAGACAGATCTTGGCGATCTCCTCGGCCATCTTCTCCACCAGGAAGAACTTCGATCCCTCTACCAGAGCGATGACCGGCTTGGTCACGGCACGGTAATCCACAGTGTCCCGGAATTCATCGCTGAGGCCGGCGGGTCGGCAGTCGGCCTCCAACTCGACGTTGATGAGGATGTCCTGCTT
>JAUXEE010000117.1 GCA_030618065.1 Gemmatimonadota bacterium | reverse complement strand
GTCGATCCCGTACCGGGTGAAGTCGAAGGTTCCGGGGTTTTTCAATTCCTTCAGAGTGCTGTAGTCCCCGGTCGCGATGAAGGGCTGGGCGTAGAGCTCGAGAGACAGGTCCGGCGTGAAGGTCACGTTGAGGCGGGTCTCCATGGAGAGGGTGGTCTGCTCCAGGTCGGCAAAGACATACCGAGCCCCGTATGTGTGGGTGGCTACCGGATCGTCCACCGTACTCACGTATTGGGCCACGGATTTGTTGAGGAAAATGCTGGGTCCAAGGGACAATTCCCAGGTGCCGCTGGGTTTGATCCCCAAGGTCAGGTTGAGGCTGCGCTGGGTTCCGCCCGCCTCATTCCGGGTGTAACGGAAGAAGACCATGCCGGTGTACGGCTTGCTGAAGTCGGTGGTCTGAAAGAGGCCCACCTGGTGGGCCGAAGGCTTCTTCGCCAGGGGGCCACCCCGTGTGAGGCGGTCGTCCATGGACTCGAAGGTCCGGTCATAGGTCACCCAGCTGGACCAGTAGTTGAGGAAGGTGAAGTTGGAACGAAGGCCGAGTTTCGTGTCCAGCCGGTCTCCGTTGAAGTTCCAGGTGGTTTCGGGAGTGGCGCTGATCTGCCACTTGCGGAAGGTCTCACCGGGCCGATTCTCCTGATACTCCACTCGGAGCTCGACCTTCCTCCGGTCGGCGGCTTGTTGAAAACCCAGGTCGTTCACTTCGAATCCCGGACTGGTGGCATTGAACTCCAGGCTGCCACGCCAGTGCAAACCTGCTTGGCGCTCTAGCTCCAGGCTTCCCGTATAGCCGGTGAGGGACGTCGCGTTCGGGTCCAGCTCGATGTGGTGGGCATCGGGGCGTTGATAATAGCGAGCCGAGGAGCTTTGCGCGTCAGAGATGACTTCGGATTCCCCAGCGATTCGGCTCCCAGCCAACTGCCCGGAGAGGGACCAGCTCCGGTCTGCCCACTCGTGGAAGAAGTCCAGACCGCCGCTGTAGGCCGATGACCTGAGTTCGGAAGCCAGAGTTTCGTCGGCCAGGTCCCGATTCACTGCCGTCCCGATGGCTCCGATCGCCGACTGGCCGTCCCGGAGATCTTTCCTGACCCGGGCCACGAGAAAGTTGGTGCGGGGGGCTACCTCAACATCCTGGGATTGCCCGAGCCCATCGATGTATTCGCCCATCTCCCGGCCCGTCACAGCCTCCATCAGACCAATGGACCATCCACCGGCGGTCTGCCCGGTGAGCTTGGCGGCGCCCAGGATGGTGGTAGCCTCGGGAACGTCCTCATAGACAGCGTCGTAAGGGACACCACCTGGCGGAGAATCTCCGATTCTGCGGGAGTAGAGGAGCTGGGTGGACCCGCCGCCCCCTCCGCCCGCACCGCCTCGGCCGAACATGCGTCTGCCACCCCCGCCCATGCTTCCGGAACCGCCGCCACCACCACCCTGCCCGAAAGAGAAGATCCCTGCGCCCTCCACAAAGAAGGGGCGCTTCTCCTGGAAACGGGTCTCGAAGGCCGTGAGGTTCACCACGGCGGGGTCCACCTCGACCTGGCCAAAGTCCGGATTGAGGGTGGCGCCCAGGGTGAGGTTGGAGCTTAGGCGGTATTTCAAGTCCAACCCGGCACCGAAGAAAAAGTCTGACCCGTCCCGATATGGGTTGTCGAACCCCACCTCTTCATCCTGGACGACAGGGATGAACTCGGCCCTACTCTGGACGTACGGGAGGAGCTCCAACCCACGGGGTCGTTGGAGGTCCCTGATCCCCTCCAGGTGCCCGTAACGAGCGATGCCGGCGGCTTCCTCCTTCGGGGTGAAGGAAAAGAGCTGCTTCTCGCGGTTTCGGGCGATGTCCCGGGTGATCTGAATCCCCCATATCTGCTCTTCAGAATTTCTGAAGCGAAGCTGACTGAGGGGGATCCGTAGCTCTGCGGGCCACCCGTCCTCGTTAACGTGGGTAGTGGCTTCCCAGACCGGATCCCAGGAGGAGTCCCCATGCCGGTCCTGGCCCCCTGAAAGGGCTTCGTCCCCTCGGACCCCAGAGGGATTGACCTTGAACTTGAATCCTGTCCGGTGGTCGTGATAGGAGTCCAGGGAGATGGTGAGCCAGTCCGTGTCCATGAGGAACCCGTCGCGCCTGCCGAGGCGGGTGGACACGGGACTCCGGTCGGAGAGAACGGCCCCTACGTAGAGTGCCTCGTCGTCAAAGAGGAGGTAGACCTGAGTTTCCTCCGAGGCTACCTCCCCCTCGAAGGGGTCCAACTGAGTAAAGACCGTAGCTGGAACCGCCCGGGCCCATGCCTCTTCGTCCAGGATACCGTCCAGCATCAAGGTTCCCTCGACCCGGGAAGCCCTGACGGTGGGAACTCCCGAATCGACGGAGGAAGATGCCTCTCTTTCCTGAGCAGCCACCGGAGAGGAAAGGACTACCATCCACGGTGAAAAGGCAATCGACCACAAGAGGCCGATAACGCAAAAAGGTCGAAACAAAGGGCGCATAGGGGAATTCGATCTCTCAGTTCGCTGTATACGTTCAAACGGCGGCAAGGCCCAGGGGAGCTTCGCCGCCGATGACACTCCAATAAAGGTAAGACAATTCACCCCATGAGAGTGTTGAGGGCGAGCTTCTTTGACTCTCGCCTTGCTCCGGGGCACGACCCGAGGCAGCTTCTGTTCCAGGAGGTTTTTCGAGGAGAGGGATAGCGGTGGATGGATGATCCTGCCCTGATCATGGGGCTTACGGGCCTATTCCTTCTCATGGCTGTGCTCTATTCGGCCGTGGGTCAGGGAGGTGGGTCCGGGTACCTGGCGGCCATGGCTCTCTTGGGAGTGACTCCTGAGAGCTTCAGGCTCATCGCCCTGACACTTAATGTCGTGGTGGCTTCCATTGGCTTGGTGAAATTTACCCGGGCGGGGCATTTCAACGGAAAGCTCCTTCTCCCCTTCGTCCTCACCTCTGTGCCGCTGGCCTTCGTCGGGGGATTCCTCTCCCTTCCTGGGGAGCTTTTCAGGCCGTTGGTGGGGCTGGTCCTTCTTTGGGCCGCGGTGCTGCTGATCTGGAAACCTCCCATCCCGGAGGGGGAGGTGGAAGGAGATCCCCCTCTCTGGGCTTCCCTCTCGGCCGGCGGAGGCATCGGTTTACTTTCGGGGCTCATCGGAATCGGTGGTGGGATCTTCCTTGCGCCCTTTCTCATCCTAAGGGGCTGGGCATCGGCGCCGACCACAGCCTGCCTTTCCTCCGCGTTCATCCTGGTGAACTCCCTGGCGGCCCTGGTGGGGGTGGCCTTCCATGCCCAGGGGGTTCCTGTATTCCTTCCGGTTTGGATGGTTGCCGTAGCCCTCGGTGGCTGGTTGGGGGCCGAGTACGGAGCGAAACGGCTCAGCCCCAGGACGTTGCAGCGGCTTCTGGCTCTTGTCTTGATGATTGCCGGGGCCAAGATCATTTTGACCGGGTGACCCCGAACGACTGAAACGGTGTCCCGGACGCATCCCAAATTTCGGAGATACTCAAATGGCCAATGTGGCTGTCCTATACTGTAAAAGGATTCAGGATCACTCCTGTGTCGCCTGCGCGAAGTGTCATAAGGCGATGTCGGAGCGAAACGGAGAATTCGGAAGGTACGGAAATGACGAGTTGGAGCTGGTCGGAATGACGGATTGTGGGGATTGCCCGGGGTTGGTCTTTCCCCGGGTGAGGCTTCTCACCGAGGTGGTGAACGGCCTAGATCGGCCCATCGACGTCATCCACTTCGGTACCTGTATGAAGCTGGCCATGGAAACGGCGGATTGCCCCATCGACTTTGAGGATCTGAAGTTCATCCTCGAGAAGAAGTTCGGCTGTGAAGTGGTTCTTGGCACACATTCCTATTGACTCTTGGGGAGAGGAGAGATGTCGTGGTCCTGCAAAGAGCCCCACTCCTTCTTTGTCTCGGCCTCCTGGGAGCTTGCGGCGGTGGAGAACCCCGAGAAACAGACCTGCTAGGGGGTGATATGAGCCAATCGCTCTCAGGCCTGCCGGAGATCTTGGCCACCAACGCCTTCTACTACTACGAAGACGTGGAAGAGGCTTGGGCCTTTTACACTCGGACCCTGGGATTCCCCACAGTCGCTGACTACGGCTTCGCAAAGATCCTCAGGGTGGGTCCCACTTCATACCTGACCCTGGTTGACGAGACCCAGGGGATGCACTCCTCCACCGAACCCAAGAGCGTCACCCTGGCGGTCGTGACCGACGAGGTGGAGGGATGGTGGGAGTACCTATCGGAGGTCGGGGTGGAGATGCGGGCGCCTCTCGGCACAGAGGAAGGCCGCCCTCATGACGGATTCGTCGCCATCGATCCGGAAGGCTACTTTCTGGAGTTCGAGCGCTTCAACGACCATCCGGAGAACGAGGCACTTCTTCCCGTCCTGAATCGGGTCGACCCCCTATATCCGGATGGCAGGGAGACCGCTCCGGGCGTCATCACCACCCGGCCTTCCTCCCTGGGTATTCGGGGAACGGTCCTCTGGCTCTACTTTGAGGAGCTGGAAGTGATTCAGGCCTTCTACAGGGAAGCCCTTGGCGTGGACATTCTGGTGGACCAGGGGTGGGCCAAGGTCTACCCAGCATCTCCGGCGGGCTTCCTGGGCTTCGTTGACGGGGACAGGGGGCTCCACCAGGCCACGGAGGAGAAGGCTGTGACCGTCTCTTTCTTCACAACCGGGTTGGAGGCGTGGCTCGAACACATGCGTGAGGTGGAGAGTTTCGAGCTCCGGACCCCCGGGATGTCAGCCGAGGGAGATTTCGTCCGGACTTTTGTGGGCTATGATCCCGAGGGTTACTACCTGGAATGGGACGAGTTCCTGGAGGTGGAGGTGAACCAGGACTTGCTCCGATCCATGGCGGAGCGGCCTGGCGGGCCCTAGCCCTTTTCTGCGAAGGGAGAGTTTTATGGCCAGGATCCTCATTGTAGACGACGAAGAGATGGAGCGTGCCCTGGAACGGGCCATCCTGGAAAAGGCCGGACACGATCTCCTTTTTGCGGCTGATGGCGAGGTCGCCCTGAAGCTCTGCCGGGAAGAGGACGTGGAGTTGGTGGTGACGGACCTCGCCATGCCCGATTTCAACGGCCTCCGGTTCATCAAGGAACTCAGGGAGGCTGGGCTTACTATGCCTCTGATCGCCGTATCGGGTTGGGCGGTGGACCAGTTGGATCTGGCATTGGAATATGGAGCGGACCTTTCGCTCATGAAACCGGTTGAGGCCCCGGAACTTCTGAAGGCTGTGGACACGGCTCTGCAAAGGTCCGACTCCGGCCGCAGGGATCCATGGCATAGGGAGAGGGGGTGATGAAAACACTCCTTGGTGCTCTGCTGACCCTCCCTCCATCCCCATCCTGGGTGTCGGCAGGATCGAATCCTGACCGGGTGACCCGTCTTATTCCCCAGGCCAACGAAGGATGTACTTGCCCTCCAGCCCACTGAGACACAAGTTGAAGTCGCCCCCGCTAATCCCAGCCCCCACCCCGATTGCGCGGCGGCAGGATCTGACTGATCGGCGCGCTCGCTAGGGAGGTGGTGGTCCAGTGGACGACATCATCCTACTGGTAGAGGACAACCTCGATCATACTGTGCTGGTTCAGGCCCTCCTGGACTACCATGGGTTGGGCAAGCATGTGACCGTGACCGAAAGCATCGGAGAGGCCCGGTCCTATCTTCTCGGTGAGTGGCCTTTCCATGACGCGGGACGGTATCCACGCCCAAACCTCATCATCCTGGATCATTGGCTGAACGATGGGACCGGGTTGGAGCTCCTGGAGTGGCTGACTGAGCATCGAGAGCTCCGGGGGATTCCGGTCATCGTCTTCACCGGGTGCGAGGATCCGGCCGTCAGGGATCAAGCTCTGGCCCTTGGCGCCCACGATTTCCTCCTGAAACCGGGGGGGTTCGAGGACCTGGGCAAGGCCATAGAAAGGCTGGTGCGGCAGGGCCCGGGGGTACCCGGTGGAAGGGAAGACTCGGACTCCGCGAAGGCCGGCTGAACGGCGCCTCGCTGACCTGGTCCTTCTTCTTCCCGGATTTCCCTACTCTTTTCCCGAAACCGTAGACAATCTCATGCGCCCATCTCTCCGCTTATTCCTTCTCCCGATGTTGTCCACCCTTGGCTCCTGTAACCCCGGGGGTGATCCTGACCTCCCGGTCTTCAGAGTGGCTGTGGCCACCTTCTCCCACGAGACCTGCACCTTTTGTCCCGGGGGGGATGTGACGGTAGAAGACTGGGAGCGGGTGAGCCCTCCAGTGAGGGGGGAAGCGCTCCTGGGCGGGGGGGGGGACATCGGCGGATTCGTATCCATGGCCGAGGACTACGGAGACATGGAACTCATCGGCCTCTCCTCCCCCCGTGGGGTTTTTGGCGGTTCCTCCAGAAGCTGGAATACGGAGGGGACCTTCGACCACTTCCTGGATCTGATGATCCAGGATCTGGAGGCGGCTCTTCCTGTGGACGGGGTCTATCTGGCACTCCACGGAGCCATGGCCGTACGGAACGTGCCCAGGCCCGAGGCAGAGATCGCCCGGAGGTACCGAGAGGTCGTAGGGCCCGACATACCGATCTCCTCCAGCTTCGATCTGCATGGGAACGAAGACGCCGAGTTCCTGAATTGGGCTGATTTTGCCTTCACGACCAAGAGATATCCCCACTACGATGCGGC
>JAUXEE010000056.1 GCA_030618065.1 Gemmatimonadota bacterium | reverse complement strand
TCCCGGAAGTTGGATTTGATGGGACTCTCGATGATCTCACCGATGCCCCCGGTGAGTTTTTTCTGAGGCTTGGCCATCAGACCCCGCATACCGGCCAGCTGCCGCATCTGGTCCAGGTTACCCCGGGCCCCAGAGGTCATCATCATATAAACAGGGTTGAACCCGTTCTTGGAGCGCTCCAAATGGCGGACCATGGCATCCGCCACGTCGTTGTTGGCATGGGTCCAAGTGTCGATGATCTTGTTGTACCGCTCTCCGTTGGAGATGAAACCGCTGGAGTAGGCACGTTGGAAGCGGGTGACCTGCTCATCGGCCGCCTGGAGGATCTTCCCCTTCTCCGCCGGGATTTCCAGGTCCTGCACGCCCACGCTGATGCCACCCATGGTGGCATATCGGAATCCGAAGTCCTTCAGATTGTCCAGGAACTCCACGGTCCGACTCAGCCCCACGTCGATGAAACAGTCGAAGACCAGGTCCCCCAATTCCTTCTTCCCGAATGTCCTGTTCAGGAAGCCCATTTCGTCGGGGATGATGGAGTTGAAGAGGACCCTTCCACCCGTGGTCCGATACCACTTCCCGCCCCGGCCGCCCTCTTCGAGCTCCCCTGGCTGGACGAACCAGAACCACACCAGGGTATGGAATCCGATGGCCTCGGTGGCCAGTGCCATCTCCACCTGACTGTAGGAGGAGAAGCGCAAAGCATGGGCGAAGAGCTCGTCCATGCGCTCTTGCGCCTCGGCCTGGGCGCCCTTGGGAGCCTTCCCGTCCTCCACCACCCGCTCAAGGTCACTCACCTCCAGGGGGGGTTTGGTCAGGTAGTAGGACCCCATGACCATGTCCTGGGTGGGGGATGCCACCGGGCGCCCGTTGGACGGAAGGAGAATGTTGTTGGAAGCCAACATCAGGACCCGAGCCTCCAACTGGGCCTCGAAGCTCAGCGGGACGTGGACGGCCATCTGGTCGCCATCGAAGTCAGCGTTGAACGCCGCGCACACCAGGGGGTGGATCCGGATGGCCTTCCCTTCCACCAGGACCGGCTCGAAGGCCTGGATCCCCAGGCGGTGAAGGGTCGGAGCCCGGTTCAGGAGAACGGGGTGATCCTTGATGATGTCTTCCAGGACCTCATAGACCTTCGGATCGTCCTTCTCAACAATCTTCTTGGCCCTCTTTACCGTCTCCGCCTCGCCCCTTTTCTCCAGTTCATGGATGATAAAAGGCTTGAAGAGCTCCACGGCCATGGCCTTGGGAAGCCCACATTGGTGCAACTTCAACTCGGGACCCACCACGATGACCGACCGGCCCGAGTAGTCCACCCGCTTACCGAGGAGGTTCTGGCGGAAGCGGCCCTGCTTCCCCTTCAGCATGTCTGAGAGGGACTTCAGAGGCCGCTTACCCCGGCCTCGAATGGCCTTGGAACGACGGCCGTTGTCGAAGAGGGCGTCCACGGCCTCCTGGAGCATGCGCTTCTCATTCCGGAGGATCACCTCCGGAGCCCGCATCTCCATGAGCTTCTTGAGACGGTTGTTCCGGTTGATCACCCGCCGGTAAAGATCATTCAGGTCCGAGGTGGCAAACCGCCCACCATCCAGGGGAACCAAAGGCCGCAAGTCCGGAGGGATCACCGGCACGACGTCCATGATGATCCACTCCGGCCGGTTCCTGGTATCGGGGGTCGCACCGGACTTCCGGAGAGCATCCACCACCTTCAACCGCTTGAGCTTCTTCTTCTTCCGGTGCTGGCTGGTTTCGTTGGCGATTTCATAACGGAGCCACTCGGCCAACCGATCCAGTCCACGGCCGTCCTGGTTCTGCTCCTCGATGGGTTTTTCGGGAGAATCCAACATCTTGAGAAGGGAGCGGATCGCCTCGGCCCCGATCTCGGCTTTGAACTCGTCGTCTTCCTCCTCCCGGGCCTTCACCCGGAGGTCGTAATACTCGTCCTCATCGAGGAGGTCCAGGAACTCCACCTCCTGAGCCCCGGGGTGGGTCACCACATACGACGCGTAGTAGATGACCTTTTCCAGATCCCTGAGAGTGACTCCCAGGAGATAACCAAGCTGGCTCGGCAGAGTCTTGAAGAACCATATGTGGACGACGGGCACGGCCAGTTCGATGTGCCCCATACGCTCTCTGCGGACCTTGGAGAGGGTGACCTCGACGCCACAGCGGTCACACACGTGCCCCCGGAAGCGGATCCTCTTGAACTTTCCGCAGTGGCACTCCCAATCCTTTACCGGACCGAAGATCCGCTCGCAAAAGAGTCCATCCCGCTCCGGCTTGAAGGAGCGGTAGTTGATGGTCTCCGGCTTCGTGACCTCACCAAAAGACCAGCTCCGGATCTCCTCTGGGGAAGCGATCCTGAGCTGCATGAAGTCGAAGTTGGCGGACTGTGAATCTCTTGACCTGGGAAAATCGATCATGCGTTCAGCACCCGATCAGTTGAGGGTGTCGAGAATACTTTTCTCTGTTGCCGTCGGCGGCAAGTGTTATTCGTTGCGCCCAAGTGTGACACTCAGGCCGAGGGCCTGAAGCTCCTTCACAAGCACGTTGAAGGACTCGGGAATCCCGGGCTCCGGGAGGTTCTCTCCCTTGACGATGGCTTCGTAGACCTTGGACCGGCCCGTAACGTCGTCGGACTTCACCGTGAGGATTTCCTGGAGAGTGTGGGCAGCCCCGTACGCTTCCAGAGCCCACACCTCCATCTCCCCGAATCGCTGCCCACCGAACTGGGCTTTCCCGGCGAGTGGCTGCTGCGTCACCAGGGAATAGGGTCCAATGCTTCGGGCGTGGATCTTGTCATCCACCAGGTGGGAGAGCTTCAACATGTAGATGGCTCCCACGGTAACCGGCGAGTCAAAACGCCGGCCGCTCCTACCGTCCTTCAACCACACCTTCCCGGAGGCCAGAATCTCGGCGGCCGACAGGAGCTCGAGAAGGGCGTCGTCCAGCCCCTCGTTCAGGACCTTCTTCCTGCCCAGGGAAGCCACCACCGGGAAGACTTCAGCCAGCTTCTGGCCTCTGGCCTCGGCAATCAGCGTCCCCGTGCCCACCACATAATCCTTCAGCTTCAGGAAGGCAGCCTTACCCTTCTTGGCCTGGTCCAGCTCCTTGGTGCAGTAGTGATCCAGGGGCCTGCCTATGCCGACCCTCCCGGAGGTCTCCCCGGTTTCAATCGACTTGGTCCTGGCGGCGCCCGTGGTGGGCGGACCACCGAATTTGTGAAAGACGTCGAGGAGATCCTTGATCTCGTCGGCATCCAGGGCCGGTTCCGCAGGCCGGCTCAGGAGGGCACTCCGAGCCCAGGAGACGCCCGCGATCTTCAGGAGGGCTCCCACTTCGTCTTCGGAAGCACCCTGGAAGACCGGGGTCTTGGCTTCGAATCCGAGGATCCGGGCAGCCCAACCGAGGTGGGTCTCGAGGATCTGACCCACATTCATCCGGGACGGGACGCCCAAGGGGTTCAGCACGATCTCCACCGGTGTGCCGTCCGGGAGGAAGGGCATGTCTTCCTCGGGAGCGATCCGGGCGATGATGCCCTTGTTCCCGTGGCGACCAGCCATTTTGTCTCCCACAGCGATCTTTCGCTTCTCACCGATGTAGACCTTCACCAACTGGACCACACCCGGAGGCAGCTCATCGGGCTGGAAGACCTTGTCGATCTGCTCCTCGGTCTTCTCCCTCACATTATCGATGCGACGTCGAGCCTCATCGATGACCCTTCTGATCTTGTCTCCTGTGGCCTTGTTCTGGACCTTCAAGGTGGTGAGGTCGAGCTGGTTGAAAGAGATGCCTTCCATGATCTCCTTCGTGACCTTGGTTCCCTCCTTCAGGAAGGGCTCTACCGTCCCCCTCTTCAGGCAAAGGGCGATGGTCTGAAGGTGCAGCAGATCTTTCAGCTCTTCATCCCTGGCTTCGGTGATGCGCCCGATTTCCCCCCGCTCCTCTGAACGGAGCTCCCCGATCTGGGCTCCATGCTCCTTTTCGAGAAGGGGGTCATCGATACGACGGGAGAAGATCTTTACGTCGATGACGGTTCCTGTCATCCCCGGCGGAAGCCGCAGCGCCGAATCCTTCACATCTTTGGCCTTCTCCCCGAAGATGGCCGTCAGGAGCTTCTCTTCAGGAGACAGCTCAGTCTCCCCCTTCGGAGTGATCTTTCCGACCAGGATGTCGCCGTTCCCGACCCTGGCTCCGATGCGGACGATGCCCCGCTCGTCCAGATCCACCAAGCTCTCTTCAGCCACATTGGGGAGCTCTCGAGTGATCTCCTCCATACCGCGCTTGGTGTCCCGTACGTGGAGCTCCAACTCCTGGATGTGGATGCTGGTGTACACGTCCTCCCGGACCAGCTTCTCGCTGATGACGATGGCATCCTCGAAGTTGTAGCCGTACCAGGGCATGAAGGCGCAGAGCACATTTCGTCCTAGAGCCAGCTCCCCATTATCCGTCGAGGGCCCGTCAGCGATGATATCGCCGGGCTTCACCTTCTGATGGCGCTTGACCAGGGGGCGTTGGTTGATGGCCGTGTCCTGGTTGGTCCGCCAAAACTTCTTCAGCTTGTATCGATCAAACTGTGCCAGCTTCGCCAGAGGCTGCTCGGCCTCCCCCGGTGTCAACGACCCCGTGTCCACCACGATCTCATCGGCGGTGACGTGAAGCACCTCTCCGCCCCTTCGGGCCGTGATGACAGCCCCCGAGTCACGGGCCACCTTCGCCTCCAGACCCGTCCCCACCAGGGGAGCGTCGGTATAGAGGAGGGGCACGGCCTGACGCTGCATGTTCGAGCCCATGAGAGCCCGGTTCGCATCGTCATGCTCCAGGAAGGGAATAAGGGCAGCCGCAACGGACACCAATTGCTCCGGGGCCACGTCCATGTAGTCGATGTCTTCCGGCCGGAGAAGGGGAAAGTCACCCCGCTCCCGGCAAAGGACGAACTCGTTCCTGAAGGTCCCGTCATCGTTCAAGGGCGCGTTGGCCTGGGCGATACGGACCTCTTCTTCTTCGTTGGCAGAGAGCCATACCAGGTCTTGGGTCACCCTCTGGTCCACGACCCTTCGATAGGGCGTCTCCACAAATCCCAGCCCATTGATGCGGGAGTAGGTGGTAAGAGAGGTGATGAGGCCGATGTTCGGTCCCTCAGGGGTTTCGATGGGACACATGCGGCCGTAGTGGGAGTAGTGGACGTCCCGGACCTCGAAGCCCGCACGCTCCCGGGTCAGACCGCCGGGGCCCAGGGCCGAGAGGCGACGCTTGTGGGTCATCTCCGCCAAGGGGTTCGTCTGGTCCATGAACTGGGAAAGCTGACTCGACCCGAAGAAGGCCTGAATCACCGCGGATACGGTCCGAGCGTTCACCAGATCGTCGATGTTGATCTTCTCGGGATCGGTGTTGATGGACATCCGCTCCTTCACCAGCCGAGCCATCCTCGAGAGGCCCACGGAGAATTGGTTGGCGATGAGCTCCCCAACGGTTCTCACTCGGCGGTTACCCAGGTGGTCGATGTCGTCGGTGTAGCCCGAACCTTCGCTCAAATCGATGAGGTAGCGAAGGATGGCGATAAAATCTTCCCGAGTCAGGACGGCGGTGTCCCGGGGAAGATCCAAGTGAAGGCGTTGGTTGATCTTATAGCGCCCGACCCGGCCCAGGTCATACCGCTTCGGGTTGAAGAAGACCCGCTCCAACGCGGTCCGGGCGGTGCCGATATTGGGCGGCTCCCCCGGGCGAAGGAGGGAGTAGATCGCCGATAGGGCTTCCGCTTCGTCGGAGGTGGGATCTTTCTTCAGGGTGTTCTTGATGATGGGGCTCTCACCCCGGATGGTCTGTTCCCCCTCCCTGCCATAGATCCGGACCTTGGTAATCTCGGCCCGCTCCAGAAGAGCCAGAGCATCCTCGTCCAGCTCGGAGGCGCTCTCGAGGAGGACCTCCCCGGTTTCGGGATCCACCACGTCAACGGCCAATACGGCCCCGGTGAAGTCCCTCTGGCCCTCCTTGCCGCTCTCGGAGAGATCGGCGTCCAGGATGTCGAAGAAGAGCTGATAAACTTCAGCATCGGTTCCATAGCCGAAGGCCCGAAGGAGAGCCGTGGCCGGGAACTTCTTCTTCTTGTCGATATGGACGTAACAGATGTTGTTGATATCGATGGTGAATTCCACCCATGAGCCCCGAAAGGGGATGATGCGGGCGCTGTGCAGCTTGGTCCCGTTGGGGTGGATGGTCTCCTCGAAGATCACACCCGGAGAACGGTGGAGCTGGCTCACCACGACACGTTCGGCGCCATTGATGACAAAGGTGCCCAGCTCTGTGAGGAGGGGCAGATCTCCCAGGTAGACTTCCTTCTCGATAATGTCCCCGGGGCGCCGCTCCCCCTCTTCCAGATCTTCCCAGACGATGAGCCTGAGCGTCGCTTTCAGCGGCGCCGCGTAGGTCATGTCCCGTTCGATACACTCCTCCACCGAGTACTTGGGCTCCCCCAGGGCGGAGGCCACGTACTCCAAAGTGAAGTTCTCGTTCACGTCACTGATGGGGAAGATCTCCCCAAAGACGCGATCCAAACCGAAATCCCACTGATCATCCTGCGAGATCTCGGTCGCCACGAGTTTTTCGAAGGAACGAAGCTGTACGTCCAGCAGGTTAGGCATCGGCATGACCGGCTTGAGCTTCGCGAAGCTCAGAACCGACCGACCATCGCTCCGAATATCCAACGGGACTTCCCCCTTTTGATCGAACCGTCCGAATCGGATCGGATCCGAAAAGATGGAATGAGACAGAAGACCAAGCGCACTTATCCCCGAAGCGCCGTGGGCCGAGGCCCAGGGTGGGTGTAGCCACACCTTCCGGCGGCGGGGACCTGCACTTGATGCCTTGTGTTCAGCTTTTCCAAATGAAGCCTACTTATTTCAGACCGACCACAGCGCCCTTCTCTTCGAGCTTGGCCTTGATCTGCTCAGCCTCTTCCTTGGAAACCTGTTCCTTGACCGTGCTGCCGGGAGCGGTGTCCACCACTTCCTTGGCTTCTTTCAAGCCGAGGCTGGTGACTTCCCGGACCACCTTGATGACCTGGATCTTCTTGTCGCCGACACCCTCAAGGATCACGTCGAACTCGGTCTGCTCTTCAGCAGCCTCTTCCACGGCCCCAGCAGCCCCAGGCATGGCGCCCGCAAAGGGAGCCGCAGCCATCGCGGTGACGTTAAACTTCTCTTTGAATGCCTCGACAAACTCCGACAACTCGAGAACGGTCATACCACCAATGGTCTCGAGAAGCTCCTCGTGATTCACAGCCATGATACAGAATCCTCCTTAACTCTCCCGGACAACGCCGGCACTCTGGTAAAGAACAATCGTCGCGTTCAATTCGATCAGAGGGGGGACTATGCGTCCTCACCCTCCCGTTTTTCCTGAAGGGCCTTCATCAGGCCGACCATCTCCTGCACTTTCCCTTCCAAGGCACTGACCAGCGCAGCCATGGGCGCCTCCAGGGCACCGGCCATCATGGCCAAGAGCTGATCCTTGGGAGGCAGTTTGGCGAGCCGCTGAATCTGGTCTACGTCCAGAACCGCGTTATCCAGAACGCCCACCTTGAATACCGGGCGATCATCGTGGTTTTTCGCGAAGTCCGTAATGGTCCTGGCAGCTTCCACCGGGCCCGAATGCCCCAGGACGACACCCGTCGGTCCCGTTAGCCAGTCGGACAAATCCGGGAGCTCCATGCCCTGGAGGGCCCGGAGGACCAGGCGGTTCTTCACCACCAGGTACTCGGCCCCGTTCTTCTTGAGCTGGTTCCGGAGGACGGTCATGGACTTCACGTCCAACCCGGTGAAGTCGGTGAGGAAGATTGCGGGAGACTCCCGAAGCCGCTCCCGGAAATCCTCGACGAAGCCCTCCTTTTCGGTGCGTTTCATCAGGCGCTCCGTCGGTAGAGGTTGGGATCGATGGCCACGCCTGGGCCCATGGTGCTGGAGAGGCTCACCCCTCTCAGGTAGGTCCCCTTGGCCGACGCCGGTCGGGCCCGGATGATGGAATCCATGAAGGCCTCCAGGTTCTCCTGAAGCTTCTCGGCCTCGAAGGAAACCCTCCCGATAGGAGCATGCACGTTCCCGGTCCGGTCCACCCGATACTCGATCTTCCCGGCTTTGATCTCGGTGACGGCCTGGCCCACATCGAAGGTCACCGTTCCAGACTTGGGTGTCGGCATCAGGCCCCTGGGACCCAAGATCCGACCCAACGGCCCGACCTTCCCCATGACATCCGGAGTGGCGACGGCGACATCGAACTCGAGCCAGCCCTGCTTGATCTGATCCAGGTATTCGAGGCCCACGTAGTCCGCCCCCGCCTCCTGAGCCTCCTTCTCCTTCTCGCCCTGAGCGATGACCAGAACCCGGACATCCTTCCCCGTTCCATGGGGTAGGGAAACCGTGCCCCGAACCACCTGGTCCGCCTGCCGTGGATCAACGCCGAGGCGTGCCACCACTTCGACGGTCTCGTCGAATTTGGCGAAAGAGAGGTCCTTTACGGCCTGAATGGCATCCTGTGGGGGTAGCTTTTCGCCCGTAGTCAGCTTCGACTTGGCGTCCTTGTAACGCTTTCCGCGTTTTGGCATAGTTCACGAGCCGGCTCGTCTCGCCCTCCCACCCTTGGCGGCTCACAACAGGTGGTTCTTCGGGCTTT
>JAUXEE010000145.1 GCA_030618065.1 Gemmatimonadota bacterium | reverse complement strand
TTCTGTTCCAACTGCGGCCATCCCAATCCGGCGGGGAGTCGTTTTTGCGGCGAATGTGGCACGCCGATCCAGCTTCCCGGCGCTCCCCAGACAAGCTCCTGAGGCGGGCGAGAATCCCCGTGGACCTCTCGGCTCCCACATCTTTCCTAGGCCGGACGTCCAGCCCCTCTTCCGTTGGGGAACCCATTCTTGAAGCCTCGGAGCTGACCCGTGACTTCGGCCCTATCCGGGCGGTGGACGGAGTGAGCTTCACCCTGGGATCCGGCCAGCTCATGACGGTCTTCGGTCCCAATGGAGCGGGGAAGACAACTCTACTCCGTATCCTTTCCGGTGGGTTGAAACCGTCGGCGGGGAATGTGGTTCTCCGGGGGGTGGAGCTGGAGACGGGAGACCCGGAGTGGCACCGGCGGATCGGTGTCCTCTCCCACCAGTCGTTCCTATATGGGCACCTGACCCTCGAGGAAAATCTTCAGTTTTTTGGGCGTCTTTTTGGCCTCAAGGACCTCTCCGATCGGATTCCTGAGCGCCTTGACCAAGTGGGGCTGGCCGCAAGGGCCAAGAGCCCCGCCCGGACCCTCTCCAGAGGAATGCGGCAACGGCTGGCCCTGGCTCGAACTCTCCTCCACGATCCCGATTTTGTTTTGTTGGATGAGCCCTACACGGGATTGGACGCCCACGCCGCAGCGGTCCTGCGTCAGCTTCTGGCCTCCCTGAAAGATGGCCGCCGGACCATCATTCTGGTCACGCACAACATCTCCCAGGGCCTCGAGCTCGCGGACCGGGTAGCCATCCAGGTGAGGGGCCGATTCGTGTTCCTGGAGGACCGATCGAAGGTGGACGCTGGGACCTTCGAGAGCTCTTATCGGGAAAAGGTGGAGGAGGTGGGATAATGGAGTACCTCCGCCAGATGGGTGCCCTGATCTGGAAGGATGTCGTGATCGAGCTCCGGACACGGGAGCGAATCGCGGCCATGGGGGGCTTCACAGTCTTGGTGGGAGTCCTCTTCAACTACGCCATCGATCCCACGGTGGTGGAGCCTCAGGCCATCGCCTCCGCTCTCATATGGATGACCATCGTTTTCGGCGGCATGCTTGGCTTGGGCAGAACCTTCCATCTGGAGGAGGAGGAGGGGGCCTTCCAGGGGATTCTGTTGAGCCCCATCCCGAGGGACGCTTTGTACCTCGGAAAAGTCGTGGCGAACTTCATCCTCCTCACCGCGGTGACCATCCTGGTTTTCGGGGTCTTTACCCTCTTTTTCGGCATCCAACTCGGTGGGCACCCTCTTGCCCTGGTAGGCGTGGTGCTCCTGGGGATTTTGGGATTCGTAGCTATCGGGACGCTCTTCAGTGCCATGTCGGCCCGGACCAGCATGGGGGAGAGCCTTCTCCCTATCCTGGTGTTTCCCCTTCTTATCCCGGTGGTGATTTACGGCGTTACAGCCACCAGCAGGCTTTTTCAAGGTCTTCCCGTATCGGAAGTGGACGGGAATATCCGTATGCTGGGCGCGTTTGCGGTTGTGGCCCTGGCGGTAGGGGCAGGGCTCTTTCGATTCGTAGTGGAGGAGTGATGAGCGGAAAAATCCGATGGTCCGGAGCCGTCCTGGGAATCCTTGGGCTGGCTCTCGTCCTGGTGGTGCACTGGCAGGTCTTCTACTGGGTGTCTACGGAGAGGACCATGGGGGTGGTACAGCGGATCTTCTACATCCATGTGCCGGCGGCGTGGGTCGCTTTCATGGCCTTCGGTATCGTGGCTGTCTGTAGTGCCGTCTATCTCTGGCTGGAGGACGAGCGCCTGGACATGGCCGCTCTGGCCGCTGCCGAGGGGGGGATGCTCTTCACCTCCATCGTCCTCCTCACGGGTCCTCTCTGGGGTCGAGTGGCTTGGGGCACCTGGTGGACCTGGGAGCCCCGGCTGACTCTCACCCTCCTCCTCTTCTTCATCTACCTGGGTTATTTCCTGGTCCGATCTTCGACGGAAAACTCTGAGCGTGGGAAGCGCTTCGCTGCTGTGGTGGGAATCGTGGGCGCTCTGGAGATTCCCCTGATTCATGTTTCAGTCCAGTTCTTCCGCTCCCTTCACCCCGAGCCCGTCGTCATGACACCGGAGGGGCCGAGCCTACCGGGGGATATGTTGACCACCCTGTTCACCGGACTGGCCGCTTTCACCCTACTCTTCCTCGCCTTCTTCCTCTTCCGGTACGGTTTGGAACGCATGAAGCGGGCATTGGCCCATCGCCAACTGGCCGGGGACGGAGTTCCTCTGCCGGAAGGAGTCTCATCATGAGCAAACTCAATCGGTGGTTCCTTGCCCTCGCCCTTCTCATCGCCTTCCTCCCGGAGCTGGCTCAGGCCCAGAGTGGCCTCCCGGATGCCGGGGCCTTGGCGAGTCAGAATCTTCGGGGCTACACCCATATGTTCATCGCATACTTCATCGCTTGGGGCCTGATCCTTGGCTGGGTGGTGTCCATCGCCCGGCGTCTGGGAAGAGTGGAGAAGGCCCTGAGGGAATAGGAAGGAAAGGAATAGGGAGGAGACCATGGCTGGGCCTGTAGTGGACCTCAGGAGCGATACGGTCACCCGTCCGACCCCTGGCATGCGAGAGGCCATGGTCGGAGCCGAGGTGGGGGACGATGTCCTGGACCATGACCCCACCACCTTGGCATTGGAGGAGAAGGTCGCGGCTCTCCTTGGGAAGGAAAGGGCCCTTTTCTTCCCGAGCGGAGTCCAAGCGAACCAAACCGCCCTGGCCATTCATGGCCAGGCGGGTTCGGAGGTGATCCTGGAGGCCGGGGCCCACATCTTCAACTACGAGGAGGGGGCCGGGGCCGCCCTGAGCGGCCTTCAGCTTCGGCCCGTGGCCACCCATGACGGCCTTCTGACACCGGACCTCGTGCGGGAGGCCATTCGGCCCTCCTCTCCCTACGTCCTGTCCACCTGTCTCATCGCCTTGGAAAACACCCACAACGGGGCCGGGGGGAAGATCCTCCCCCTGGAGACGATGCGGGGAATCCGGGGTGTGGCCCAGGAGGCCGGTCTTCCGGTCCACCTGGATGGAGCCCGCCTCTGGCACGCCTGCGCCGAAACGGGTTCACCGCCGGCGGACTATGGGTGCTTGGCCGATACGGTCATGGTCTGTCTGTCCAAGGGCCTGGGAGCCCCGGTCGGGTCTCTTCTCGCGGGAACGAGTGAGCTCATGGCCCGGGCCTGGCGGATCCGCAGGCGTCTCGGAGGGGGGATGAGGCAGTCGGGTTTCCTGGCTGCGGCGGGAATCTATGCCTTGGACCATCACCTGGCTCACCTGGGCGAGGACCATGCCCGGGCCAGAGAGTTGGCCAGGGGTGCAGGAGAGATTCCGGGGATCCAGGTCGTGGTTCCGGAAACCAACATCGTCATGCTGGACTTTCCCGATCCGGTCGTGTCCCTGGATGGAATCTTGGCGGCCTTGGAAGCGGAAGGTGTCCTCATGGTGAGATTCGGCCCAAGGAGGCTCAGGGCCGTGACCCATCTGGATGTGGACGACGCGGGAATTACCAGAGCTTTGAGTGTTCTAGCCCGGGCGATGGAAGAGGGCTCCTGAATTACGCCGCCAGGTATTGACGAAGGACACGATTGGTTGCGTCCAGGACAGCCATGACCGCTCCCCTGGGCGTATCCTCGTCAGGACAGGGGTAAGCTCCCAGCAGTTGAAGGGGTTCGTCCTCAATCCAAGCCCGGACCATGACCACCACCACCCAGGAGTCGAAAACCTTGAGGGCTTTTGTTCCCCTGAGATCCAGATTCAGTTGTCCCTCGGTGGCCCCGGCGGCAGCCTTGAGAGCGGCGTCGGCTGCCGCTCGGACTTCCCCTTCCAGGGTTTGGTTCCCCTCCGCCTCTCCGGAGTAGGATCGGCCCTGGGTCCAATCCATCCTGACCCGGACCCTGCTCCGGCCGTTGGGGAACCGAACCAGATGGAAATCCTCAAAACTGAGCCGTTCGCGGCGCTCATGGTTCTCCGACACCGGGTCTCCATTTCTTGCGGGCCTGAGGAAAGACGCGAGATGGATGCCACCCACCCACGCAAGATGAGAGGGAAGCTGAGGGGGTTGCAAGGGAAACATTCTCCAGGAACCTATCCCCCGCCTTGCCCCCTCCCTCCCGTCCGTTGATGTTGGACTCCAATACCCGACCCTATCAAGTGAGAGGCACGTCATGACTCCCGGATCGAAAACCGGTACCACCCGCCGATCATTCCTGGGAAAGATGGCCACCGCCGCCCTGGCGGCCGGAGCCACTCCCCATCTTTTGTCCGCTTCAGATCGGCGTGAGGTCGAGGTCCTCCCTTCCCGCCCCTTCCAGAGCGTCAACGATCAGATCCAGTTGGCGGTGATCGGTGCGGGGGGAATGGGCATGACCGATGTGGACACGGCCCTCGAGGTTCCGGGGGTCAAGCTGGTGGCAGCCTGTGACTGTTACGCCGGCCGTTTGGAGGACGCCAGGAAAAAACATGGACGGGACCTCTTCACGACTCGGGACTATCGGGAGGTTCTGGCCCGAGACGATGTGGATGCCGTCATCGTGGGAACCCCGGATCACTGGCACGCCAGAATCTCCGCCGAGGCCCTCCAGGCGGGGAAAGCGGTTTATTGTGAAAAGCCAATGGTCCACAGCATCCCTCAGGGTCAGGAGGTGATCCGGGCTCAGGAAGGATCGGGGAAGACTTTCCAGGTGGGTAGCCAGGGGATGAGCTCCCTTGGGAACGAGAAGGCCAAGGAGCTATTCGAGGAAGGGGCCATAGGGGAGCTGAATTATGCCGAGGGATTCTGGGCCCGAAACGATCCTGTTGGAGCCTGGCAGTACGACATTCCGAAAGATGCCTCGGAAGAAACGGTTGACTGGGACATGTTCCTGGGGGAGGCCACCCAGAGGCCATTCGATCCACTACGGATCTTTCGGTGGCGAAACTACCGGGACTATGGGACCGGAGTGTCCGGGGATCTCTTCGTCCACCTCTTTTCCAGCCTTCATTTCATTGTGTCCTCAAACGGCCCCAAGACCATCATGGCCCAGGGAGGGCTTCGGTATTGGAAGGATGGGAGAGAGGTTCCGGACATCCTCCTGGGGATGTTCGATTACCCTGGGGGAGCCACCCACACCCCCTTCAACCTCTCTCTTCGGGTGAACTTCGTGGATGGGACTTCCGGAAGCACCTACCTCCGCCTGGTTGGCAACGAGGGCGCGATGGATATCACCTGGACCGAGGTGGTTCTTCGCCGAAACAAGGTCAGCGGACCGACCGACGTCTTCACTCGGATGAAGGGCATGGAGATGGAGTCCGTCCAGTCCAGGCGGAAGCAGATGCTTCCCCCTGCGGAGAGCGTCTACGTGGCCGAAGGAGGGTATCTTGGGGCCCACTTCGATCACTTCATGAACTTCTTCGAGGGCGTGAGAAAGGGAACTCCCGTAAGAGAGGATGCGCTATTCGGCCTTAGGGCCGCTGCCCCCGCTCTGGCCTGTAACAACAGCTATTTTGATGAACGGATCGTCCACTGGAACGCTGAAGAGATGAAGGTGCGATGAGGGCGTCAGAAGGCTGAGGAGGTGAAGGAGGTGAAGAAGGTGTTTGAAGCGGTAGACAGTCCCTATTTGGTTCCCTTCGACGGGAGTTTCCGGTTGGATGCTGCGCCCTCTTCCCCACCGGAGAATGCTCCCGAAAAATTGGTTCTCAAGGACCGGCTGGAGGAGTCGGTCGATAATCTGGATGGCCTTCAGCGGAGGCTTTATGCCGACGATCACTGGGGGGTGCTCCTCGTCTTTCAGGCCATGGACGCTGCCGGAAAGGACTCTACGATCCGGGCCGTGCTGCGGGGCATCAACCCCCAAGGGTGCCAGGTCTCCTCTTTCAAAAAACCCTCGAAGCGAGAGCTGGACCATGACTTCCTGTGGCGAATCAACTCGGCGTTGCCCGAGCG
>JAUXEE010000180.1 GCA_030618065.1 Gemmatimonadota bacterium | reverse complement strand
ATGAGGCCCCTGTAGGAGATGATCTCCCGCAACACCCAGGCTCCTGAGGAGCCCCAAGTCAGAATTTGTTGAAGCTCCCCTACTCCCTCACCAAAAACGAGGGGGGCCACCACACCCACTTCCATCTCTCCAAGCTGGCCAAAACGCAAGGTGTGCGGAGGGGGTGTCCCATTTCCGTCGCCACAGGCCTGAACGGAAGCAGCCAAGAGGACTACCAGGAGGAGAGAAATCCACCGGGTCTGGAATGGTGAAGATCTATCGGTACCGTCTATAGCTCGAACTTTCACCCTTTTTTCTATGCACCACGTCAGTCCAGCAATCGGAGTGGCATGACTAAGCTGAGGTATTCCAATGCTTCCTCCCCCTCCGGAGTCACCGGTTCGATGGTGGCTGCCCGCTCCGGAGCCTTGAAGGTGAGTTTCACCTCATCCGTGGGCATGTACCGTAACACCTCGCGGAGGTAATTGGCGTTAAACCCGATTTCCAGCTCATCTCCTTCATAGTGTACTTCCAGTTCATCCTCACCTTCGCCCAGATCCGGAGTGAGGACGTTCAGTTGGACTTTACTCTCGCTGAAGACAAGTCGGATACGGTGGGTCTGGTCGCTGGCAACCACCGCCATCCGGCGCACCGCCGATTCCAGAGCACTCTTTTCAACGATGGCAAATCTATCGTTGTCCTTCGGAATCACCTGCTCATAGTTTGGATAGGTTCCCTCAATCAGACGCGTATACACCTCCGTGCCTGAGGAGCGGAATCCCAGGTGATTGCCATCCCGAGCCACCTCCAGATCCTCTTCCGTCTTGAAAAGACGCTGCACCTGTTGGAGGGCAGCCGGGGGAACGATGAAGTCGGCACTGGTGGCGGTAGTCGGTCCGGCGGGAACCGCCATTCGGGCCAACCGATGCCCATTCGTTGCCACCATCTGCATTCTACCGTCCCGGAGCTCCCAGAGGACCCCATTCAAAATTGGCCGGCTTTCTTCGGTAGATACCGCAAACGCCGTATGATATATGAGCCTTTGAAGATCCTTGCTCGTAACGCTCCACCCCTTCTCGAAATCCACTCCCGGCAGGCTGGGGAATTCCTCGCTCGGAAGGCCGTTCAGTTTGAAACAGCTCCGACCGCATCTGAGTTCCAACTGGTCGCCCCGAGTTACCACCTCTACCGGTCGATCCGGTAGCTCTCTGGCGATTTCCTGGAGTTTCTTTCCTGGGGCGGTCAGGCTACCTGTCTCTGTAACATCAGCCGGAACTTGGACTCGTACGGCCACATCCAGATCCGTCCCACTCATCCAAACGACTCCGTCCCTGGCCTCCAGGAGGATATTCGAGAGAACCGGAAGAGTGGTCTTGGTGGGGATGCTGGCTGAGACGGCGGCCAGACCCTGATGAAGGTTCTGTCGGGTGATTGTAAAATTCATGAATCCTCCGCTACGCCTGGGTTTGGCCCGTCCTTTTTCCACAAAAGAGAACGGATCAAGTTTCTTTTTCTCTTTCTTTAGAGAAAAACATAGTAGTAGTAGTACCTGTGGAAGTGTGGAAGAAGATGCATGGAATGTCCAATCCCGTCCTCCCTCACTCCTGTTCTTCCCTCCAGATGACTGTGGATGGGTCTGTGGAGATCCTAGGAGTTGTCACCATTGAATTCCTCTCTCCACGGTAGTGTGGAAATCCCTGGACCTTTCCCCGGCTTCTCCCCAGGGTTGTTCACACCAATCGCGACAACTCGTCTTTTAAGGCTTGCACTTTCCGTTCGAAGGAGGGGTCGACGACTACCGTTTCCTCGACTTTCCGGATCGAGTGAATGACAGTGGAATGGTCTCTTCCCCCAAAAAGGTTTCCGATTTGAACCAGGGGCAGATTCAGAAGCTCCCTGATGAGGTACATGGCGACCTGGCGAGGTACCGTCAAGTCCTTTGTCCTGCGCTTAGAAGAGAGGGCCGCGCTCTGTATTCCCCACCCTTTGGCTACCGCCTCCTGGATCCTCTCTGGGGTAATGCCAGGAGTTCCCCCCGAAACCCTTGAGCCCAGCTCTCCTTGGAGGGCGGTTTTGGCCATTGAGATCGAAATTTCCAGGTTTTTCAGAGAAGAGTAGGCCAAGAGCTTTATGATGGCGCCCTCCAATTCCCTCACGGAAGAGGTACATGATCTTGCGATGAAATCGATGACCTCGGCGTCTAATGTCAAAGAATCGTCGGCAGCCTTCTTCCGGAGAATGGCTACACGGGTCTCGTAGTTCGGGGCCTTGATATCGGCCACGAGGCCCCACTGGAAGCGGGAAATGAGGCGTTCCTCCAGGCCCGGGATCTCCTTGGGCGGCCGGTCACTTGTTAGAACGATTTGTTTGTGGGCGTCGTAGAGAGCATTGAACGTGTGGAAGAACTCCTCTTGAGTGGCCTCCTTCCCTTTCAGGAAGTGGACGTCGTCGATGAGGAGCAGATCCATCCGGCGATAGCGGTGTCGGAAGGCGGCAGTCGTTCCCTCCTGGATGGCGGTGACCAACTCGTTCATGAATTGTTCGGAAGGTGCGTAGGCCACCTTCTTGGATGGATCGGAATCGAGGATGGCGTTTCCGATGGCATGCATGAGGTGGGTCTTCCCCAGACCAACACCCCCGTAGAGGAAGAGGGGGTTGTACAGGAGAGCCGGTTTCTTCGCTACGGCGGAAGCGGCGGCCGCAGCGAGTTGATTATCGCCTCCCACCACGAACCTTTCGAAGGTGTAACGCCGGTTCAGGCCAGGATTGGGTCTGGTGGGGGAAGGTGAAAGACGGGGGTCGGCGGTTGTCTGGAGGGGTCCGAGGGAGTCGGTGAGGTCGACCGTGGGCAGCTGCGGTAGAGGAGGGGACTCGCCGGGCAAGAAAGAAATGGACAGGGGCCGACCTACGACACGGGCGGCGGCTTTCTCCAGGAGGGTGCCGTATCTGTCTTCAATCCACTCGGCATGGAAGTCGTTGGATACCTCCACCAAGAGCTCTCTATTGGAGAGGGCCACCGCGGTGGTTCCGGCAAACCAGGTCCGGAAGGCCTGCTCAGGGAGGCCTGCCTGGACCATCTGGAGAATGCGGGACCAGAGTTCAGTGGCCGTGAGCTCCATGGGTGCCAGCGTTGGGTGAAAAGGGCCCTGAATGAGGGGCAGGCAAGCTATTTTCCGAATGTGGAAAAGTCAATCTGCGGCCGGAGGGCCATGGAGAAACCCATGGCGGAAAAGGGCTTTCGGGGTTGACCCTGGAGGAGGGCCTTTGGTACCTTTGAAAGCTATTTTTCGAACGCAACCATGGACCAAGTGGGTGATTTCTCATGATGCCGACGTACAATCCCCGGAACCGGAAGCGGAAGAACAAACACGGGTTCCGGGCTCGCATGCAGACCAAAGGGGGTCGCAAGACCCTCAACCGGCGTCGTCAGCGCGGTCGGCGGCGTCTGGTGGTGAGCGTCGGCTCGAAGTAGGGCTGGTGGGGAAGGCGCACCCAGGAGAGGGGGCGCCGATTCGGTTTGGCCTGCCCCCCTCGAGTCGAATCACCCGGAACCGGGATATCCGGGCGCTTCTGCGCCGGGGAAGGAGAAAGAAGACGTCTCATCTGGACGTCTTCTTTTTGTCTTCTAACGAGGCAGGGCCGAGAGTTGGTATTGTTGTTCCGAAACACCGCCGGCGGGTGGTGGATCGAAACAGGGTGAAGCGCCGTTTGCGAGAGTTGAGCCGACGTGAGCTTCTCCCTCGGTTGCGGGATGAAGGCATCCATCTGGATCTATTGATCAGGGTCCGGAGGGAGGCCTACGAAGCAAGCTACCGGCAGCTCCGACGGGAGTTGCTGGAGGTCACAGAGGAGCTATGTTCAGGGCGAGTCTCTTGGCGGTAATTCGTTTCTATCGCCTCGCTGTTTCTCCGATAACCCCGCCATCGTGCCGGTTTTCGCCTACTTGTTCTGCCTATGCCCAAGAGGCGGTCGAGAGGTACGGAGCGGGAAAGGGAGGATGGTTGGCCCTGCGTCGCATATTCCGCTGCCACCCCTTCGGGGGTAAGGGGTACGACCCGGTCCCATGAGCACCGAGATCCGCTTTCTCCTAGCTGTGGTCATGATGATCGCCGTTTTGGTCATCACCAACCTTATGTTTCCACCGGTTCCTCCGGAGGAGCGTCCGGGCTACATACCTCCTGATTCGGTCCTTCTTACCGAGGGGTCCGAAGTCGAGGCGCCGGGGCTCGGTGCGCCGGGGCTCGAGGCGGACTCTCCCGCCCCTGGAGCGTTGACGACAGGAGGTGTCGAGGAAGACCCCTTGATAGGGGTCCTGGGGGACACGGTGCCGGCGGTGGCTGAGGCTCCGGCCAGAGAGGGATCCGGTATCCTTGTTGAAGGACCACTCTTCACCTTCACCTTCTCCGATCGGGGAGCCCGGCTTCTATCGGCACAATTGTCCGACTTCCCCTCCTTCGTCTTCGACGGGCCAGTAGAGCTGATTTACCCCGATGGGGGGGCAGCTTTGGGAACCAGGCTCCTGGTGGACTCGGACACGGTGGATATGAGGGCGCTCACCTTCGAGGTGGAGCCGGCGGATGGGCTGCGCCTCACGGAGGGGGGAGGGCCCCGGGAGCTTCGGTTCAGGTATAAACACCCCACCCACCCATTCTCATACGAGGTGGTCTATTCCTTCCGGCCCGACCGCTATGTGGTGGAGGTCTCCAGCCGGGTGAGTGGCCTGAACGCCCAGTGGGTTTTCACCGATCTTGGGCTCGGCATCCCCTTCAATGAGCAGAAGGACCGGGACGAGATCCGGGCCGCGGCCTATGTGGTGAACCCTCTGCAGGATGGGATCCGGTCGGTTCTCTTGAGTCGGGCGGATGAGCCGAGAATCGAGGAAGGGCCCCTCTTATGGGCGGCGTTCAAGAGCAAATACTTTCTCTTCACCCTCCTTGCCGGTGCCTCGGAGGAGGATGAGAAGTACCTGGGGGGCCTCATCGCCAATCCGACCCCCTTCGAACACCAGGTCTCGGTTTCGGTTTCCCAGCCGGTGTCCTCGGACGGGACCACCGATTACCGTCTTTATATGGGCCCGCAGGATTTTTCCCGGCTGGAGGCCGTGGGCACGGACATGCAGAACGCGAACCCGTATGGGTGGAAGTTCATGCGTCCGGTGGTTCGGCCCTTCGCCGGGATCATCATCAAGATCCTGGGCTTCCTTCATGAGAACCTGAACATCGGGTACGGGTGGGTCCTGATT
>JAUXEE010000337.1 GCA_030618065.1 Gemmatimonadota bacterium | reverse complement strand
GTGAGCTGGAGGGGAAAGAGGTTCGGATGGCATTCCAGGCACGATTCCCGGAAGGTGTACGTCCGGGCGTGATCGAGGTCGGAGCGCTCCTCCCAGTCGAAGGACTCCGGGTCCTTGGAGATCTTTCCCCAACTGTCCTGCACTCCCAGGCGAGTCTTTTGGGCCGCGTAGGCAAAACCTCCCGGAGGTAGGTGACACTCTACGCAGTGCACCACGGTTCCGCTCTTGGTGGCGAAGTGGGTGGACTGCTTCCACGAGGCCGTGGCCTGGGGATGAACGTGGCATGACTCGCAGAAGCTGTCGGTGGAGGTGACGGTGTTCCCTCCCTGTATCAGGAGGAGGAGAAGAACCCCCGCTCCCATCCCCCACACAAAGGGACGGCGCAGAAGCTTGACGGAGGCCCGGAATCCCGCACCGAACCTTTTCCCGGCTCTCGTCAGCAGGCGCAAGGTCGAGTCCTCGAGCTCATTCGACCCCGAAAGTCTCCTTCGCCCATGCCACGTTCGCTCGCGTGTCCTCCAGGAACTGGTCCTGGCGTCCGCTGGTCTCCAGGACCAGCCATTTATCGTAGCCGATGTCGTTCAGGGCCGCGGCCGACGCAGCGTTATCCACCATGCACCCCTCACTGCCGAGGAGGGGGGTGTTCCAGTCTTTCAGGTGGACTTCACAGAGGCGGTCATTCCCGATCATCCGCAGCTCGGCCGGCACGTCGTACCCGTTTCCAGTGGAGTTTCCCAGGTCGTAGTACACCTGCAACCACTCGGAGCCCACCCGGTCGATGATCTCCAGGTTCTGCGCTGCTGTGATGGTGTTCTCCAGGCCCAGGGCCACCCCTGCGTCCCGGGCCCGAGGGATGACCTGGGTCAAAGTGTCGACCACACTGGCCACCTTCCCCTCGTCCAGGCGGAAGGAGGCGAACTCGCTCTCGGACTCGTTCACGAACTCGTCGTTTCCATCCCTGAAGCGCAGGTCTCCCTTTCCAAAGAAAGCCATCAAGACGTTGCCGGCGCCCAAGGCCACGGCCGCGTCGATGGCATCGATGAGCCAGATGGCGGATCGGGGCTCCTCGGCCAGGGGGTAGCTGTTGTACAATCCCAGGGCGATGGAATGGAAGGTGACGCCGTACTGGGATCCCAACTCGACATACCGCTGCCGAACGGAGGGGTCCCTCAAGAGCATCTGCTCAGGGTCCCGCCCCAGGCTCACCTGTATCCCGGTCAGATGGGCATCGATCGCCTTTGGGATCTGCTCGGGATCGCACATGGGGCCCAGGTTCCAATCACAGATACCGATCCCGGGTGTGCCCACGCGCTGTGGATTTTCTAACGCCCCCACCGATGCGTTCTCCGAGGCGCTCCCGGGGCCACTGTTCGAACAAGCTGCCAATCCTCCCAACGAACCCATCGATGCGGCCGCCAGGGTGGCCCCGCTGGTTCCTAGGAACTTCCTGCGATCCATGATCATCGTATCCCTCCCACTCGTTGGACGGCGGTAGCGGTCATCGTCGAGAACCCGGTAGCGGCTTAACGAGAACCCGGTAGCGGCTTGATGAGGACCTGCCGGAACTGAATAGGGTGGCTTTCGCTCTGGAGGGCAATGTAGCCCTCGGTCAGGGGGCGACCGTCTTCCCTGGCCGCCTCTCCGAACTCCTCCACCGTGGCCCCACCCACGACGGGCCGGGAATACGTCAGAACCGTGTCCCCATCCATGATGTGGGCGATGAGGGAATCACCCAGGACGAGGAGGTCCAACGTTACCCACTCCTCCCCGTGAATCGTGGGCGCCGACGCGGGAATACAGTGATCCTCCACCCTGACGCCATCCATCTCGATATGGGTGCCTGGGGTGCAGACATTCGCGGTGGGGCGAGGGTCGGTTCCGTTCCCACCCAAAAGCTGGGCCTCGAGGGAGAGGGGGAAGCTCTGGTCCCTCAGCATGGATTCCGGGCTTTGGGCGTGAAACATCACCCCACTGTTCTTGAAAGCCCAGGATGGCGCATCGGGGATCTGATGGCCGATGAAACGATACTCGACCCGTAGTTGGTAGTGGGAAAACGGCTCCTCATAGAAGATGTGCCCGAACCGATCATGGAAACCGTCGTACTTCTCGTAACCGACGGTGAGAAGCCCATCCTCGACTCGGACTGTCCCCCATGGATCTTCCCCAAGCTCACTTCCGGTGATCTTCACGGTCCAGCCCGTGAGGTCACGGCCGTTGAAAAGGGCGATCCATTCGTCCTCTGACGTGGGGGCGCAGGCGGTAGCGGCGATTCCCAGAAGGAGAAACGCGAACATCCCGGTGCGCGATGGTCTGTGGCGGTCAATCTTGGGATTCATCCGATTCTCCTGGGTTTATTGAGGCTTACGCACCGTGTCCTCGCCTCGTCTTCGCGGCCTCTTCCCATCGGGATCGCAACAGAAGAAGAGGGGACTCGGCACACGATTTCACCTGACTGTCCAGAAACTCGACAAATGGCGGACTGAGGAATTCAATACGAAGCGCAGCCAAGGCATCCG
>JAUXEE010000216.1 GCA_030618065.1 Gemmatimonadota bacterium | reverse complement strand
TCTCGAGGGCCCTTCAGCATGAGATCGATCATCTCGACGGGATTCTCTTCATCGATAGGGTGAGTCCACTCAAACGGCGACTTCTCCTGAAGGAATGGCAGAAGAGTCGGGCCGAGGAGGAGGCGTCCTGAGGGTTCTTTTCTGGGGAACGCCCTTGTTTGCCCTCCCCTCCCTCAGAGCGTTGAATGAGGAGGGGCATGAGGTCGTGGGGGTCGTTACGCAACCGGACCGACCCTCGGGAAGAGGAAGGAAAGTCACCCCCTCCCCGGTGAGGGAGGTCGCGGAGGAGGAGGACTTTCTTGTCCTCGTTCCGGAGAAACCGAGGGGAGAGGAGTTCCTCCGCCAGATTAGAGGGCTGGAGCCGGATCTCTCGGTGGTCGTGGCCTATGGCCACATTCTGGAAGCTGAAGTCCTTTCGGTGCCCGCCGGCGGATCCATCAACCTGCACGCCTCTCTTCTTCCGGAGCTTCGAGGGGCCGCTCCGGTGAACTGGGCGATACTCCGGGGCCACCGGACGACCGGTGTGTCCATCATGCGAATGGTGGCGGCCATGGATGCGGGCCCCGTCATTTTCCAAACCCCGGAAAAGATCGGACCCACCGAAACCGCCACCGAGTTGAGCACCCGGCTCTCCGAGGTAGGTGCCCAAGCTCTTATCGAGGCCTTGGCGCTGATGGCGGAGGGTGCGGATGAAGAAGTCGAACAAGATCACTCCCGAGCCACCTTCGCTCCCAAGGTGAACAGGGAAATGGCTCAGGTGGATTGGACTCGGCCGGCGGCGGAAGTGGGGTGGCATGTACGTGGCCTCGACGCGGTGCCCGGTGCTTGGTCCACCCTGGGAGGTGAGATTGTCAAGCTGTTTCGGCCTTCTCCCGAGCCCCGGTTCACCCATGGGGCGCCGCCCGGAACGGTTCTCCAGGCCGATTCGGAAGGGGGCCTTCTGGTGGCCTGTGGCTCCGGGGCCCTTCGGGTGGGAGAGATACAGAGTCCGGGGAAGAAGCGGATGCCGGTGGAGGCTTGGCTCCAGGGGCGCCACCTTGCCGACGGGACCTGTTTCGAGTGATCCCTACCCTCCATATCGTTACCGATGACGAGATCCTCCGCCGAGAGGATTTCATCTTTCGGGCCGCCCGGGTCCTGGAGGCGGGTGGAGAAGATGTGGCCCTCCACCTGAGGGGCCCCAGAACGACGGGGAGGATCCTGTACTCCCTTGCCAGGGTCCTCCAAGGCATCGCTCAAGCCTCGGGAAGCACCTTTTTGGCCAATGATCGGGTGGATTTGGCCCTGGCCCTGGCTCTTTCGGGGGCTCATCTCGGGCAGCGCTCTCTTCCGCCCGAGGTGGCGAGGGATGTCCTCGGGCCTCATCGGCTTCTGGGCCTCTCGGTTCACGGAGCGGAGGAGGCCAGGGAGGGGCTGAATGGGGCAGTGGACTTTCTCCTGGCCGGGACCATGTTTCCTTCCGCCTCTCACCCTGAGGGATTTCCCGGGGGGGCGCCGGGTGGGGTCGCCCGGATCCGGGCGATCCAGGAAGTCACCCATCTTCCTCTTCTTGCCATCGGAGGGATCACGCCGGAAAAGGTGGGTGAGGTCCTGGCGGCTGGCGCTCATGGGGTGGCGGTTCGTGGCGGGATTTGGGACGCGGTGGATCCAACCGCCGCTACCCGGGGGTATTTGTATGAGTTGGGGAAAGGGACGGGAAAATGACGGAGACATCCAGCATCCAGGTTCGAATCAATGGTGACGATCGGGAGATTCCACCGGGCCTTTCGGTCTCGGGCCTTCTCGTCTGGCTGGATCTCAATCCCGCCCTCGTGGTGGTGGAGTTGAATCGGGAGATTCTGGATAGGGGACGGTACGAGGAGAGCTACATCGTAGAAAAGGACCTTTTGGAGTTGGACCACTTTGTAGGTGGCGGATGAAGTCAAAATACCCATTTGACCGTGGGATGGAGCTGACGCGATGGACACGCCTTTACGGATCGCCGACCGGGACTTTTCTTCCCGGCTGATCGTGGGCACAGGGAAATACAAAGACAATCCGACCATGGTGGAGGCCATCCGGGCCACCGGAGCCGAGATGGTGACGGTGGCGGTTCGACGGATTGACCTGGATCGGACCAAGGAAGAAGGGGTTCTGTATCATCTCGACCCGGAGGAATTCTTCCTCCTACCCAATACCGCCGGGTGTTATACGGTGGAGGACGCCATTCGATATGCCCGCCTGGCCCGGGCTGCCGGCTTCACCGAATGGCTGAAATTGGAGGTCATCGGAGACCAGGACACGCTCCTCCCGGATACCCATGCCACCATCGAGGCGGCGAAGATCCTGGTGGACGAGGGGTTCAAGGTCATGGCCTACACCAACGATGATCTGATTTCGGCTCTTCGTCTGGAGGATGCCGGGTGCGTGGCGGTCATGCCCCTGGCAAGCCCCATAGGGAGCGGTCTCGGAGTGGTGAATCCCTACTACATTCGGGAGATCAAGCGGCGTCTGGAGGTTCCCATCATCGTGGACGCGGGTGTCGGTACGGCATCGGATGCTTGCATCACCATGGAGCAGGGTGTCGATGGCGTCCTCATGAACACGGCCATCGCCGTGGCTGAGGATCCGGTCGCCATGGGAGAGGCCATGCGTCTGGCCATCCATGCCGGGCGCCTGGCGTACCTGGCGGGGAGGATGCCCTCTCGAGAGATCGCCGTTCCCTCCTCACCTACCCTGGGAATGTTGGATTGACGGATTCCTGAGGGGGGAGGGCAGCCTCGAACCGGGCGGGCGCCATGGGTAAAGTCACGGAAGGCCGTGCAGCCGCTGCAGCCATTCTGCGGGCCGTCTCTCGGGGCAGACGTCTGGACCTGGCCTTCCGCCAAAGGGCTGCCGACCTGTCGGACAGGGACCGCCGGTGGGTCCAGGAGGCTTCGTACGGGACGATTCGGTTTCGAGGCCGCCTGGACCACCTGCTGAATCTCCATCTCCGCAGCGGGCTTCCCAGCCTCTCCCCCCTGGTTCTGGATCTGCTCCGCCTCGGGGCCTACCAACTCCTCTATATGGACGGGGTTCCCGCCTATGCTTCCATCTCTCAGACCGTAGACCAGGTCAGGGGGGTGGCGGGGCAGGGAGGAAGTCGACTGGCCAATGGCGTTCTGAGAAGTCTCGAGAGGGAAGGGGGGGATGTCTCCCGTTTCCCTTCACTTCTTTCCGATCCCGAATCCCACCTGGCCACATGGGGCTCCCACCCATCGTGGATGATTCGGCGCTGGCTCCAGCGTTGGAGCCCGGAGGAGGTGGTGCGACTCGAGGAGTGGAACAACGCTCCGGCGCCTCTTTTTTTTCGCCCCCTGGGATCCACCCTGGAGGAGGCCGGATCCCTCCTCTCGGATGGGGGTTGGAACAGCCGAGAGGTGGGCCCGGGGATTCCCTGTCTCAGACTGGACCCTGGCACCAATCCTGCACGAATTTTAGGGGTTGTCCCGGGGATCATGCAGGATCCGGGGGCGGCGCTGGTGACCGAATACGCCGACGTCCCGCCAGGGAGGATGGTGGGGGATCTTTGTGCGGCCCCGGGAGGAAAAACTCTCGCTATGGCCGAGGGGGGAGCCTATGTTCTGGCCGCCGATCGCTCGCTGAACCGCCTTCGACTTCTCAAAGAGAACCTGGCCAGGGTCGGGGGTAGGGTAGAGTTGGTGGCGGCCTTGGCCCAAGCCCCGCCTTTCCGTGAGTTGCCCGTTCTGCTTCTGGATGTTCCCTGTAGCGGGACAGGGACCCTGCGGAGGCATCCTGATGCCAGGTGGAGGTTGACCTTGGACACGTTGAAAGGGCTGGTGAAGCTCCAGAGGGAGATGTTGGACGTGGGGAGCCGACTGGTCCCCAAGGGGGGGCTGCTGGTGTACTCCACCTGTACCCTCGAGCCGGAGGAAAACCAGGACCAGGTGGAGGCGTTCTTGGGAAGAAACCCTGATTTCTCCCTGGACGAGTCGGGGATCGTCCCTCGGGAATATGTGGATGAGCGGGGGTATCTCTCGGTCGTCCCTCAGGCCGCTGGCTTCGACGGGGCCTTCGCTGCCCGATTGGTGCGAGGATCATGAGGCTGGGTAGCTCCATCCGACGTCGCCGGGAGGGCGGCCTGAAGGCTTTTTCCTGGAAGAAAATCCTCCCGAAGAAAGTCCGGGAGGGATCGGGAGGCCCTCGGTGGGCGTTCTTGAGAGACCCCCGGACTCTCTGGATGCTGGCCATCCTGTCCGTGGTAGGCTTCGCCGGTGGCTACCTTTTCTCTACACGGGTTGTCTATCCCCTTCCTCCCCCACCGGGGGACCTGTCGTTGGTACCGAAGCTGGCAGGAGAGCTTCCGGCTTATGCCGCCGATACGCTTTCTGCCATCGGTCTGGTCCTGGGCTCGGTAGACTCGCTGAAACACCCCACCGTTCCAGCGGGCCGGATCGTGGGGCAAAGCCCCCTCCCCGGCCAGCTCTCCCTGGTTGGGGACACGGTCCGCATCGCGTTGAGCACCGGGCCTGAACAGAGACCCGTGCCCGACGTAGTGCGCCTCAACGGGGACCGGGCCCGGACAGTCCTCGAGACCTCTGGATTC
>JAUXEE010000045.1 GCA_030618065.1 Gemmatimonadota bacterium | reverse complement strand
GGAGAATCAGGATGAGAAGGCCCCGCCCCCACCCTGGAGCGGAGGAGAAGAGGAAGACTTCACGCAATAGGCATTTCGAAAGGAGCACGGGGATTCTCCGGCTATCCGTCCACTTTGGGGGTGAAACCAGTCTCCCTGACGGTTTCCAAAAGGTCATAGGCCTCCAACTCCTGTATGGCCCGCACGATGACCACCTTCGTCTCGAGTGACACATCAACGCTCTCCACGCCTTCCAGCGTCTCCAGAGATCGTTGCACGGTGGCCACGCAGTGGCCACATGACATGTCCGGTACCTTCAGCCGCGTCTCCTTCATTCCCATCTCTTTCAAGCTGGGACCCCATGTCGGGCAGCGTAAAGCATTGCGTCGACGAAACGGTCCAACTCCTCGAGGTGACTGTACACGCTTGCTGTTACCCGCAGCCCCTCGAACTGAGCGTGCTTGATGGCCACGGTAATGATCTTATGCTCCTGCCAGAGCCAGTTGTTCAGAAGTCCAGAATCGACTCCTTCCAGCTGGATATTTCCGATCCCACAGGAAAACTCCGGTCGCTGGCTGGTGTGAAGCCTGAACCTGTCGTGTTCCAGAAGGGCATTGGCCCAATAATCCCTGAGGAAACGAAGGCGGGCTTCCTTTCGCCGGCTCCCTATGCCCTGGTGGAAGGTAAGGGCCTCCCCGATGGCCAGGTAATTGGCCGCCGGGTGGGTTCCGATCTCCTCGTACTTCCTGATGTCGTCATCCATACGCTCGGGTGCGGCCATCAGGGGCCAAAGCCCAGGGATTTTGTCCTTCTTCACGTAAAGAAGCCCTGTACCGTGGGGGGCAAAAAGCCATTTGTGGAGGCTGGTAGCGTAGTAGTCGCATCCCAGGTCAGGGAGCTTGAAATCGAAGTGGGCCAGCCCATGGGCACCATCGACGATCACCGGGACCCCTCGGCGTCGGCCAAGGTCGGACAATTCCCGAACCGGGAAGATCTGGCCAGTGAGGTTGATGGTATGGCAGATGAGGATCATCCGGGTGCGATCGGTGATGGCCTCCTCGAAGAGGCGCACGACCTCCGCGGGGTCCTCCGCCGGAACCGGAACCTCGATCTGCTTCAGGACCACACCCTCCCTGCGCTCCCTCTGCCGGAAGGTGGTGATCATTCGCGGGTAGTCCTGGGTGGTGGTGAGGACTTCGTCCCCCCTTCGAAGGTCCATCCCGAACTGAAGGGTCTGAAGGCCTTCCGATGCGTTCCGGACAAAGGCGATCTCACCTGGGTCTACTCCCCATTCTCGGGCCATCCGCTTCCGGACACCCTCCCGCATGGGCTCCTGGATCTGCCACATGTAGTAGGTGGGAGCCTTGTTCGAGAGATCCAGGTGCTTCTTCATGGCGTCCTGAACAAAGGCAGGTGATGGACTCACGCCGCCATTGTTCAGGTTGACCAGCGTTCGGTCCACGGTGAACGCCCTCTGAACTTCGGCCCAGAACATCTCATCCGAGGCGACCTCTCCAGGAGTGCCCGGGAAGGAGGCCAATTCCGCGGCGAGGGCTGGGCCGTCTTTTCGGAGCACGGCCGGGAGAACCGGCACACCGGCCATGGCAGCCGCGGCGGGAAAGCTGATAGCACCCAGGAAGTGTCGTCGGCTCTGCATGGAGTCCTCCCTCGCTTAGAATTGGGTGAGACCATCCCGGTTTTCCATCAGGGCAGGGGAACCAGGAACGGCGCATAAGAGAATAGGGCCCGGGGCCTCTAGTGTCACGCCGGAAAACCGGCTCTCTTTCATGCAACATCCAGGGCACTGACGGTGTCTTTACCAGTACGGCGCCTTTATCACTACGGCGTCTTTCTCACGGACGATGTTCAAATCGGGATTGATAGTCATTTACGGCAATGAAACGGCACACCCTCCATTCCACTCTCCTGACGGGCGTTCTCCTCCTTGCCTTGGCTCCCGCGTCCCTGGCCCCCCAGGTGCCGGATTCCACTCGGACTGACACCTCTCGTACGCCCGTCTTCAAGCTCCAGGGCTTGACCATCTTGGTTCCTCGGCCCATTTCGACGACGGGCGGCGCCAGCGCGGTGGAAGTCGCCCTGGATTCCATGGTCGTGCGACCGGCTCCGACTCTGGAGCAGGTCCTTCGGGAGATGCCCCTCATCCAAATCAGGCGCAATTCCCGGGGGGAGGCTCAGCCGGCCCTCCGGGGAGGCAAGGATCGGCAGATCGCCATTCTCATGGATGGAGTCCCCCTCACCCTGAGCTGGGACGCCCGGACGGACCTGTCCATCATTCCGCTTACCTCCGCGCAGAGGATCATCCTGATACGGGGGCTCTCTTCGGTCCTCCACGGGCCCAATGTTCTCGGGGGGGTGGTGGAAGTGGACGTGGCCCGGGGTGCCGGCAGACAGGCGGCTCCGAGGCCCCTGCAGGTAGATCTTGGCTTGGACCACACGGGCGCTCGGAGCCTCGGGGTCGCCGGCGGCACTCTTCTGGAAACCTCTCAGGGTGAGTGGGTGCTGAGGGCGGGAGGCGGCCATCAAGCCCGAGACGGGTTCGTTCTGCCAGAGGAGACTGGAGACGAAAACGACCTGATTCCCGCCCTCCTGACCGATGACGGGGAGTTGCGCCTGAACACGGACGCGACCCGGTACGATGGTTTCATATCAGCCCGGTACCGCTCCGAGGGAGGTCGGTGGATGAGCCTGAGCTCTTCGGGGTTTACGGAGGAAAGAGGCGTCGCTCCCGAGGCCCACATTCAGAATCCTCGCCTCTGGCGATACCCGAAGCAGACTCGTCTCATCTCGGCCCTGTCCGGGGGTACCGGCCAACGGGCCACGGCCTGGGGGGAAGGTGACCTGGAAGCCAGCCTTGGGCTGGACCTGGGCTCTACCGCCATCGACGCATTCGCCACCGAGACCTATCAGGACGTCACCGGAGGAGAGACCTCGGACGATCTCACCCTCACCTTCCGTGTCCTGGGCGATCACTCCCTTGGGGAAAAGGGCGAGCTTCGAGGGGCCTTCACCTATGCTGATGTGAACCATGACGAGATTCTGGACCGAGTCGAGAAGAACAGCTACCGACAACGTCTTTGGAGCCTCGGGACGGAGGCGGAGTGGCGATTCGGGGATGCTCCGGTTCTTCTGGGTTCGAAGGGAACTCGACTGACGCTGGGCCTGGCCATCGATGGCGCGGACACACCCGAATCGGGGGATAAGCCCACATCGGATTCCCTTTGGGACTGGGGAGGAAGGCTGGGTTTCACCACGCTCACGGGGAAGGAAGGCCTCCTTCTTCACGGAGCCCTGAGCCGCCGAACACGCTTCCCGGCCTTACGGGAGCTCTACTCGGGTGCACTCGGGCGGTTCGTTCCCAATCCTGAGTTGAAGCCAGAGATCCTCACCGGAGGGGAGATCGGCTTCACCTTCACCGGGACCGGGATGGGCCTCCAGGTCGTAGGATTTTATCAAGCCCTCGCCGACGGGATCGTGAGGTCATCCGTCTCCACATCGGAAGGCCCAAAGTACAAGAGGATCAACCAGGAGAAGATCCGGAGCAGGGGCCTGGAACTCCTGGCGTCCGGCGCCCTCGGTTCTCTGGGGTGGAGCGGCGACCTGACCTTCCAGCGGGCCCGGGGAATCACTCCCGCAGGGGACGAGGTGCGATTGGAGTACGAACCGGAAGTGGCGGGAAAAATATCGGCTTTCCTACTCCTCCCCCTCGGGCTGGAGGGCCATGCCTCCGGCCGATACATGGGTCGGCAATATTGCGAGAATCCTGAGCTGGGTGGCCTCGAGTCCTTCGGCAGCAGCCGACATCTCGACCTGGGCCTCCGGCGGGTTTTCGGCTTCGATGGCCGTGTCTTGGGTGGAGCCGAGGCCGCCTTGAACCTGGATAACGCCACCGATTCCCTGGTTTTGGACCAGTGCGGTCTTCCCCAACCCGGTCGCACTCTCCGCATCCAGCTCCGCATCTGGTAGCACTCTCCCAAACTCGACCTCAAGCCCGGTCCCCGTTTGATCGCTGGAGTCGAAACGCTACCTTCCCGGAAAGAGGCTGATCGAAGCCGTTTCTCGAACAACCCGGAACCCCATGATTCGAATCACCTTCCTCGGCACCGCCGCTTCCCGGCCCACCGTCGGCAGGAACGTCAGCGGAATATCGGTGCAGCGAGAGGGCGACCTGATGCTCTTCGACTGCGGCGAGGGGACCCAGCGGCAGATGATGCGGTACGGGACGGGGTTCGGGATCCATGCCATTTTTGTCACCCATCTCCATGCCGACCACTTTCTTGGAATCATCGGTCTCCTCAGGACGATGGCTCTACAGGGCCGAGAAGAGGCACTCCCCATTTATGGCCCCCCCGGAGCGACGGAGGTCCTCCAAGCTGCCATTCACCTGGGGGTGCAGCGGATTCCTTTTCCCGTCCCGGTCCGGGAGGTGGGCCCCGGCGATTCCATTCCCTTCCATGAATACGATGTGGTGCCCTTCCTGGTCCAACACGGCACTTCGGCCGTGGGATATGCTCTCCGGGAGAATCCCCGGCTAGGGCGTTTCGATGTGGACCGGGCTCGGGCCCTGGGTGTTCCGGAGGGGAGACTCTTTGGCCGGCTCCATCGGGGTGAAGCGGTGGACATCGGGGGCCGCATCGTCCTCCCCGAGGAGGTCGTGGGCGATCCTCGTCCGGGCCGCCTGGTCGTGTATACAGGCGATACCCGCCCTTCTTCTGAAACGGTGGAAGTGGCCCGCGGGGCGGACGCCCTCATCCATGAGGCGACCTTTCTGGACGACGAAGCCGAGCGGGCGCACGAAACCTTCCATTCCACAGCCAAGGGGGCCGCTCTGGTGGCCCAGGAAGCGAAGGTCGAGCGTCTCCTGCTGACCCACATCTCGGCTCGGTATTCAGAGGACCCCGGGCCTCTGGCTGAGGAGGCCAGGGAGGTCTTTTCGGAGGCCGTGGTGGCCCAAGATGGGATGAGCATCGAAATCGGCTACCGGCAAGACCAGGAGAAGGAGGAAGGATGGAATTGAGGGTTCCGGGGGACAAATCCATCTCTCAACGGGCACTGATCCTCTCCTCTCTGGCGGAAGGGACGAGCAGGCTTCGGGGCCTGCTCTCCGAGGGGGATCCAGCTTCTACGGCCGGGGCCCTTCGTGGACTTGGCGTCGCTATCCCAAAGCTGGATTCGAGTGGCTCCGAAGTGACCTTCAAGGGCTTGGGCCTTCGTGGACTCCGGACCCCCGCCGGCCCCTTGGACGTGGAGAACAGCGGCACCGGCGCTCGCCTCCTTTTGGGGGTTCTTGCCGGCCAACCGCTCGAGGCCGTGGTGACGGGGGACGAATCTCTCCGGAAACGTCCCATGGCCAGGGTCACGGACCCCCTGTCTGCCATGGGTGGCCGTTTCGAAGCATTGGATGTGGAAGGACACCTCCCCATCCGAGTCATGGGTGGACCCCTGACGGAGTTCTCCTATCACCTACCGGTAGCCAGCGCCCAGCTCAAGAGCGCACTTCTCCTTGCCGGCCTGGTAGGAGGCGTCGGGATCCAGCTGGTAGAACCGGGACGGTCCAGGAACCACACGGAGACCCTCCTCGGTGGCTTGGGTGTCTCCATCATCGCGGGACCCCAGGAGGGGGGATGGGGGGTGGCCCTTTCCGACCCCCCTCCGCTTCTCCCAGCTCTGGATATGGATGTCCCCGGTGACTTCTCATCCGCAGCTTTCTTTTTCCTTTTCGGTCTTCTTCGAGGGGGAGAGGGAGCCTTGGTGATCAAGGGCGTGGGGCTGAACGAGACCCGAACGGGCCTGCTCCCGGTTCTGGAGCGTATGGGCGCTCGGTTTTCCGTCGAGCCGTCGCCGGGGGTGGCGGAGGGGGAACCCTCCGGTGATCTGGTCGTGTATCCCTCGGAGCTTGCGGGATGCCAGGTCGGAGGAGATGAGATTCCTGGCCTCATCGACGAGGTGCCGATCCTGGCCGCCGGCGCCGCCCGTGCTCAGGGATTGACCCGAATCACCGGAGCCAGGGAATTGAGGGTCAAAGAGACCGATCGGATTCGAGCGGTGGTGGACAACTTGAGGGCACTCGGCGTGGAGGCGGAGGAGTTGGAAGACGGCATGGAGATCGAGGGAACGGACCGACCCCTTCGTGGGCGGGTTCAAAGCTATGGGGACCACCGGATCGCTATGGCATTCGGTGTCCTGGGCGCCTTGCCGGGAAATGAGATTCAGGTAGAGGGAGGGGAGGTGGCCGGCGTCAGCTTTCCGGACTTCTGGCGACTCCTGGCCCGAGTGATGAAAGATTCCGGCAGGGGAGGGCTAGCCTGATGGAACGTCCACCCATCATCACCCTGGACGGCCCAGCCGGTTCGGGGAAGTCCACCACCGCCAGGGAGGTGGCCCGGCGCCTGGGCTTCCGGCACCTGGACTCCGGAGCCCTCTACCGGGCCCTGACCTTCGCTCTCCTTTCCGCTGGAATAAGGGAGGAAGAGTGGCCACTTCTTCCTCAGGAGGCTTTTGACCGGTTCCGCATCTGGCTCCGCCCATCCGGGCCCCGGTTCCAGGTTCTCCTTGGGGACCGGCTTCTCGAGGAGGAGTTGAGAACGCCGGAGGTGACAGCCCGGGTTTCTCCCCTCTCGGCCCTCCCTGCGGTTCGGGCTTGGCTTTTGGAGGCTCAGCGACAGGCTGGAAGGGAAGGGGCCCTGGTAGCCGACGGGAGAGACATGGGGACCGTCGTCTTTCCTGATGCGGAGGTGAAGATCTTTCTCACGGCCGACCTGAAAGAACGGGCCTTTCGCCGTTTCCTCGAGCGACAGGACAGGCGGCCGTCTGAGGAGGAGTTGGAGGAAGAGGCCAGGAACATCCGAGAACGAGACGAACGGGACTCGAGTAGATCCGTAGCCCCCCTGAAAAAAGCAGAGGGGGCCATGGAAGTAGACACGTCCGACCTGACTTTCGAGGCCCAGGTGGGGGTCATCATCAACCATGTAAAAGTCTTGACGCGTGGGTAGGTCTCCGGTAGGATAAAGAGCTTTTCCCCCTGCGGTTTTTGGGGCTCTTTTTGAGCCGGTAGGGGTATCTGTAACCCGAAGGGCCGTCGAGGGATGCCTCGGGCCTTTCTTCATTTCAACCCGGCCACACTTTTCGAGCCGGCATGAGAGGTCTCCTGGGGCGGAAAGCTCCGGGAGAAAAGTGACCAATGAGCGAATCCACGAAGGACGAAGCCCTCACCCCCAATCCCGACGCCGAGTCTCAAGATACGGGCGCGGTGGAAACCCCTCTCCCCGAAACTGCTGCCGAAGGAGTCACGGAGCCCGAAGCCGCTCAAGAAGCTGCTGCGGCTCTGGAGCCCGACGAGGAGCCGGCCGAGGTCCCGGACGTGCCTGCCGCCGAACCGGAGGCCGAAGCCCCGGAGGCTGAAGCGTCGGAAACTGAGACGTCGGAGGCCGAAGCCCCGGAGGCTGAAGAGCCTGAAACTGAGACGTCGGAGGCCGAAGCCCCGGAGGCGGAAGCACCTGAAGCTGAGACGTCGGAGGCCGAAGCCCCGGAGGCTGAAGCACCGGAGTCGGAGGTGGCACCCACGACCCCAGTGGCGCCGCCGCCCCAGCGGATACCGGCAGCTCTGGATCCGACGGCATCTTCACCCTCGGCTTTGGGAGACCTCTATTCGGACCCCTATGGCGAGGAGGAATTCGACCTATCGAGGGACGATTTCGAGGCCATCCTCTCCCAGCATCAGGATGTCTTCGGGGAGGTAAAGGAAGGGGAGATCGTAAGAGCCAACATCCTCCGGGTCACGGATTCCTCCGTGATCCTGGACTTCGGGTTCAAGAGCGAAGGCTCGATAGCCAAGGACGAGTTCAAGGACACGGACTCCATCGAGGTGGGCCAGGTGGTAGAGGTTCTCCTCGAGAGCCTGGAAAATGAAGAGGGTGTCGTCGTCCTTTCCAAGAAGAAGGCCGACTTCCTTCGGGTCTGGGAGAAGATAAGAGAGGCCCACGAAGCCGACCGTCCCGTGGAAGGAACCCTGGTCAGGAAGATCAAGGGTGGTGTCACGGTGGACCTGATGGGCGTCGACGCGTTCCTCCCAGGATCCCAGATCGCTCTCAGGAGGGTTCCGAACATCGAGGACCTCCTGGGCCAACAGTACGACTTCAAGATCATCAAGCTCAACAAGCGGCGGCGCAATATCGTGGTCTCCCGCCGGGTGATCCTGGAAGGGGAGCGGGAGAAGAAGCGTGCGACGCTGGTCAAGGAGCTCCTTCTGGGCCAGGTGCGGGAAGGCACAGTCAAGAACATCACCGACTTCGGCGCTTTCATTGACCTGGGGGGTCTCGACGGCCTCCTCCATATCACCGATATGTCCTGGGGCCGTGTGGGTCACCCCTCGGAAGTGGTGGACATCGGCGCCAAGTTGGATGTGAAGGTCCTGGACGTGGATTGGAACCGAGAGCGGATCTCCTTGGGGCTGAAGCAGCTCCTCCCCTACCCCTGGACCGAGATCGACAAGAAGTACCCCGTCGGCTCTCGGGTCGTGGGTAAGGTCGTGTCCATCACGAACTACGGTGCCTTCGTCGAGCTGGAGAAGGGTGTGGAAGGGCTGGTCCACATCTCCGAGATGTCCTGGACCCGAAATGTCCGGCACCCCTCCAAGCTTGTTTCCATCGGTGAGGAGATTGAAGCCGTTGTCCTGAAGGTGGACACATCGGATGAGAAGATCTCCCTTGGGATGAAGCAGATCGAAGAAGACCCCTGGTTGGCCCTTCCCATGAAGTATCCCACGGGAACCAAGCTCGACGGAACGGTCCGCAACCTCACCTCCTTCGGCGCCTTTGTTGAGATCGAGCCGGGCATCGACGGCCTGGTCCACGTCTCCGACATGAGCTGGACAAAGCGGGTGGAGCATCCCTCCGAGATCCTCCAGAAGGGGGAGGAAGTCCAGGTAATGGTCTTGGACGTGGATGCGGAGAACAAACGCATCTCTCTAGGCTTCAAGCAGCTCCTGGATGATCCGTGGCCCAAGATCTCCGAGCGGTTCGCCCCCGGGGTGGAGTCATCGGGATTCGTGACTCGGGTTCAGGAGAAGGGCATTGTCGTGGATCTCGGGGACGACATCGAAGGGTTCGTGCCGGGATCACACGCTTCCATCGAGAGTCCTGCCGAGCTCGAACTGTACTATGAGGCGGGAGACCCGGTTGAACTGAAGGTCATGGAGTCCGACGCAGGAAACCGTAGGATCGTGCTGGAGATCACCTCCACTCCCGAACTCAAGCCACCGAAGGAAGAAGAGCCGGAAGAGGAGGAGGCCCCCGAGGTCGAGGCCGAAGCTGAAGCCGAAGAAACTCCCGCTGAGGAGGCTCCCGAGGCTGAGGCCGAAGCTGAAGCCGAAGAAACTCCCGCTGAGGAGG
>JAUXEE010000101.1 GCA_030618065.1 Gemmatimonadota bacterium | reverse complement strand
GGGTCGACGGGAATCCGGCCCGAGTAGAAGGGCGGCTTCTCCTCAGGCCAGCTGTACCGATCGATCTCCCGGGCGCCACCTCCCCCCCGGGCGAAGCTCATGGACATCTGCCCGTTGTTCATCTCGACGCCCACCCGGATGCCTCCCCCTGCCCGGCCCAATTCGGCCACGTACTCTTCCTTCTCGGCAGTCCCGATCCGGATTGCGTCGAAGGGGACGGCAGGGCCCCGGGATACGGTGCCATCAGGCGCGATCTGTTCCAGATGGTAGTCACCGGATCGGACCAGGATTACCGAACCGTCGGGGGCCACGCCCCAGGCGTCCTCGGGGGAAAGGGGAATCTGAGTGATGGATATGTTCTGATCGTTGGCCCCTCCGGAGGTCGTTTGGGTCATTTCCTGGATCTTGAATTTCGCTGCCGGCTCCGTAGTCTGGTTTCCCCGATGGATTCGCAGGATGTCTGCGGAGTCCGGCAACGGCCCCCCGCCCATGCCTCCACCCATCACCCGGGCATAGATGTTCCCCGCTCCGTTCACTCCCTGGGGAATAGCCAGGATCAGAGGGCTGCCCGGCTGGAAATCGCCCACGGTGATGGGCATGGTGGGGCCGAATCCCAGATCAGGGCCAAGGGCGACGAGGCGCCCGTTCCCGAGGTCCACCAGAAGGGTGGAATCTCCGGGGAGGGGCCACACCGCGTCTGGCTGTCGGTACTCTTCGGGTCCCCCGCCCTCCCGGCCGATGACCGTCCGGGTACCTGCGTCCATGTCGACGACGTACAGAGCTTTCGAGAGTGGATCGGCGATCAACACCCTGCCGTCGGGGAGCTCCCGAACCGTTTGGATGGCTCCAAAATCCTCCGGGAAGATTGCCGTGGGCTGGCCGAGCTGAAGCTGGGCGAAGCCAACCTCCGGGGCCGCGGCCAACGCAGCAAGAAGAAGCAGGAAGAAGATCGAATTTCTAACCGAGTTGCCAGCAGCCATGGTTCCGTCTGCCTTTCTTGAAGGGATGTTCCCGGGATTCACCGTGTAGATGCGGCCCGGCCCATGGGGGTTGCCTGAAAATATCGCGAAGGTGAGTCGACGGCGCACCTGCCTCGGCAACACACGGGAGGATGGCCTCCGACCGGGCATCGTCGGTTCGACCCTTGCAAGGATATGGGTTCAGTGAAAGGGAGCCGAAGCTTGGGTTCATCTGGTTGACGCATGGGAGAAAAGCGTTTTGCCCCGTAGATATTGGGCTTTTGCCCCTTCTCCCGCACCGTTGGGCCGGAGAGGGTGCTCCCGAAAATGGAGGGACTCCGGATAAATATTTCCGGAGGTGGAAAACAAATGTTTGTATTGGCCTCTCCAAGTCCCTAAGTTCTTAGGGCGTAGGGGACTGAGGCCATCGTCAGACCATGTTCTCGACCTCTACGAGGACCAAACGTTGAAAGCCATGGAAAACGCGGCGAAGACTCAGATCTCGGTGTCGGAGGGCCACATGGATCCTCAACTCCGTGTCCTATCCAACGATGGCGCTGGAAGGTCCGGGATTCCCTCCGGAATCTCCAGCCTCGACCAGCGATTGGGAGGCTTGGACCCCGGGGGTGTCTACCTGATCTCAGGTACGCCGGGACCCGCCAAGCTGGTGGCGGCCCTGCAATTCCTTCATGCGGGGCTAGCCATGGGAGAGCGAGTGCTCTTCCTGACCAGTATCGAAGCTCCGGGCCTGCTGGAGGTGGCTCGGGCCTGGGGGTCCGTCCTCGATGGAGCATGGGAGGAAGGCGACCTCGAAATCCTCGGATTCCGTGAGGACTTCGAGATGCGGGTTTTGAGGTCCACCGAGCCCGAAGACGCCTTGGCTGAGTTGGATCGTCTGGTTTCTGAGGACGTGACTCGGATCGCGGTAGATCCCGGCTCCATGTTCCTCCAGGGAGGAGGCCGTTCTCTCCTGGGTCGGTCCTTTCTGGAGTGGGCCCGTAAGCAGCCCGCCACGGTCTGCGTGACCCTCTCCGTCGACAGCGCTGAGACACTTCCATCCTCTGCCGAATGGCTCGTTCATGCCACCAGCGGAGTCTTTCAGATCGACCGCCGGTCGGACGGACTCTATCAGGTGAGGATAAATCGGTCCCTCCCCGGTTCAGCCGGAAGTGATGATCCGGTTATTCTCCAGCTTACTCCCGGACTCGGATTGGCCGAGCCCGATCAGTCTCCCTCACGCCGGAACTCGGATCGCCCGGCTGGGGACTCCGACAGAGTCCTTCTGCTTTCCCTTGGGAAAACTCCTTCAGCCGATATGGAGACCTGGGCCAAAGGGGCCTTCACCACCGAGGTGATGACCGAGCCTCTGGACGCCGTGACCAGGCTCCAGGGTAGCTCCTCCTTCGGCTGTGTCCTGGTCCACGCCCCCCGCCAGAGGCTCAGGGAGGCCCTACAGGCCTGCCGCGCCATGCGCCCCCTCACGGGAGCCGCCATCGTGTTCGCCTCCGACGACGCTATAAGGTCGACGGACCGGGTGAATCTTCTCGAAGCCGGGGCGGACGACTGCCTCAGTGGGGGAGTCGATTTCAGGGAGTTGACGACCCGAATCCAACAAGCTGTGGCTGCGGGAGGAAAACCCGCCTCTCCCCTGGAGGTCGTCGGGCCGGGATCGACCCCGCCTGTCGGCGGCCGCGTACCCTCTGAGGCCTTCAAGCGGGAGGCGGAGCAAAGGGCGGCCGATCATACTCTATCCGTCTTCGGGATTCTGCGGCTGAGCTCTCCTACCCTTTCCCCGTCGGAGCTGCAGAAGGCTCTTTCGGCAGAGGTCCGGGATGAGGATGGGGACATGGTCACGTGCACCTTCGATGGGTGCGTGGTGTTCCTCCAAGGCGCCCGATGGGAAGCGGCCCAGGCGTTCCTCACCCGGTTCCGGACCAACCTTGATAAACGATTCGGCCGGGACTCGGCTCTTCGAGCTGAGGTGATGACCCATCCAGCCGAAAAGGATCAGATCAGGGCGACGCTCGGGCGGTTGAATGGACCTGATGCCGAACCGCCCATTCCTGCGGATCCGGGAGGACCGGGTGGCCAGGAGGGCTGAAAGGGGGTCGCGTCCCTCCCGATACTACCTGGGGTTCGCCTTCACGGCACTGACCCTGGCAGGACTGACTCTCTTTCTTGTCCTGGTCGTTCTCCCTCGCCGGTACGTTCTGAGCGCCGGCCTTCGGGAATCGGGGGTGAGCTTCCCCTCTGTGGCCGCTCCCTTCGCCCCCCCCGAAGAACTCTTTACGGAAGCTCCACCTCCACCCCCCCCGTCCCCCGTCCTGGTTCGGGGCCCGGCTGAGCTCTTCTGGTCGGAGGTGGGCCCTCTCCTCGGTTCGGGTCGGTATGTGCAGGCTCTTCCCCTTTTCGAAGACTATATGGCGGATCACCCGAATGACCGGGGGGTGCTCAAGGAGTACGCCATCACCCTGGACCGGGCTGGGTCCTCCGCCGAGGCCGTTCTGGTCTTTGACAAGCTTCTCTCCGGTCAGAATGACCCTGGGATTCGTCTCCTTCTTGCCCGTGGGCTCAGAGATCGGGGTCGGTTGGATGAAGCGTCGATTCAATACGGGATCCTCATGGATGGGGCTCCGGAAGACGCCTCTTTGGCCCTGGAGTGGGGACAAGCGCTTGCTTGGGAGAAGGAGTATGAACGGGCGGCCGAGGTCCTGTCCGGGGGCTTGGCTCTGGATTCAACTTCCGTAGATCTTCGAGTTGCCCTTGCCCAGGTTTTCTATTGGTCTGGGAAGCTGGATGATGCCGACGAGGTTTTGTCCGAGCTGGACGAAGAGAGCCTGAGAGCCGCGGGTGGCGTTCCGTTGAAAAAGGAGATCGTCGCGGCCCTGACCCCTCCTGAGCCGGAAAGGGATGAGGTCCCGATGGCTGCCCCCCTTTCCGCACTGGAAAAGATCGCCCTGGCCCGGGCTGAGGAAGACTACGAACAGGCTGCCCTCCTCTACCAGGAGGCTCTCCGGGAGACTCCGGAGGATACAAGTACCTGGCGGGGTTACGCCGACCTTCTGCAGTTCGGACTCGACGACCTGGAGGGGGCCCGGGCTGCCCTGCTTCCCGTCGAGGCCCTGGGTGGTACCGACCCCGCCTTACACTTTCGCATGGCTCAACTGGATATCTGGACCGGAAGAAATGAGGATGCCGCGGAGCGACTGCAAAACCTTCTGGTAGAACTCGAGATGGAATTCGCCGCACTTGACCCCGGCGAAGAGACGCTCTCCGGGTTTGCGGAGGTCGCTGAGGTTCATGCTCTTCTGGGGGACCTCCGGCGCTGGGATGGGGACCGTGGATTCTCTGGGGATAGCTATAGGATGGCCCTCCAAACCGACTCCACGAACTCTCGGGCCCTGGCCGGCCTGGAGGAGCTGGAGGCGGAAGTGGCCGGAGATATCGAGGATCTCGAGAGTCCCGGATTTGGCGGGAACGTCTACTCCCTGACCGATTCCGACGACTTCACTCGACTGGACCTGGGTGTCGGGGGTGTGTCCATCAACGACCATTGGGTTTTGGGATTCCGAACCGGAACACGGTGGCTGGGTGGTCTCGACCTCACGGGAGGGATTGAGGATGAGCAAGGCCTTTTCCTCGAATTGGAATCGGCCCGCTGGTGGCGGTGGGGGACGGTCCGGACCGGCCTCCACTTTGGACTCGATGAAGTAGGACCCGGCGGGACGGATCTTTCGTTCGGAGCCTCCCTCCGCTTTTCGGATTTGGGAGGGTTCAGGACCGACCTACGGTACGACCATGGTCCCGCCTACCCCCTCACCATGACCCTTCAGAGTGTGTACGGGGAGGTAGTCCAGGATCGGTTCACGGCGAATCTGGCGCGGGGGATCGATAAGCGATGGAGCCTCTCTCTGGCTGGGGATGCCGCATGGCTTAAATCCGGGGCCGTGGATGACGTCAGGCCGGACGGTAGCCTCCGTCTCGAGGCTGGGGGAAGCCTGGGCCGGGCCATGACCGATGATCTGGTCCTGGGTGTGAACGCCCGGGCTCTGACCTATTCCGAGCCCTCCCCGGTGCTGGATGGAATCCGCCTTTTCTGGGATCCGGACGCTCTGATCTCCGGAGGGATTTACGCACAGTGGGATAAGGGCCTGACGGAACGCTGGGATTTCAACGCCCGGTTGAATCCAAGCTTCGCGTTCATCGACGAGAGGCTCTCCGAAGGATTCGAGGTCGTTCCTCACTTCTCCGCAGAGGCCGGCCTTTCATACTCGGGGAGCCGTTTCAGGACGACTATGGACGCCTTCTACTACCAGGGACGCTTCGACCGTTACCGGGCCTATGGAGTACGCCTGTCGGTAAGTGCCAGAGATTGGTTCAGGGAAGGGAAGGACCGATGAGGCGGCGCCGCGGGATTCTCGCTTCTCTCCTGGTGGTGGAGGTGATGGTGGTGGCCACCATCGTCTTTATCCTGTGGGCACTCCGGTCACCCCCCGCTGTTCAGGCCTTCCTCGTTCGGTTGGTGATGGTCAGCCTTCTGATCTTTCTCGCCATTCTCTTCATCCGCTACTTCGCACTCCTCTGGTTCGCCTACCTGGGCCACGCGGAACGAAACGTCTTCGGAGAAGCAAAGGCTGGGGAACTGCCGCCCATTTCCATCATCGTTCCCGCCTACAACGAGGCCACGGTCATAGAAGGGGCGTTGGCGAGCCTGGCCGGTTTGGACTATCCCGAACTCGAAGTCGTGGTCGTCGACGATGGATCCCTGGACGAAACGCTGTCCGTGGCTGCCCAGTGGGAAGGCAGGCACGGGAGCGCCGACTTCCGAATCGTCACGAAGGGAAACGGAGGGAAGGCCGCGGCCCTGAACACGGGCATCGCCGCCTCCAAACATCCCTTCATTTTCTGTATGGACGCTGATTCCCGATTGGAGCCACAGACTCTCCGAAAGGCCATGCAGCAGTTCCATGACCCCTCCGTCGGGGCCGTTGCCGGAAACGTGAAAGTCCAGAATCGAGGGCGTGTCATCACCAACCTGCAGGCCCTGGAGTATATCGAAGGCCTCAATCTTCCTCGTCGGGCCCAAGGCTTCATTGCGGCGGTCAACATCGTACCGGGCCCCGTAGGGTTGTTTCGCAGGGAGGCCCTGGAGGAGGTGGGCGGATACGATACCGACACCTTCGCCGAGGACGCGGACCTGACCCTGAAGATGGTGGCAGCCGGTTGGAAAGTGGTGTATGAGGACACCGCCATCGCGTGGACCGAGGCACCCGAGAATTGGCTAGACCTGGTCCAGCAACGCTACCGTTGGACCCGGGGCATCCTCCAATCCCTCAAAAAGCGGAAGGGTTTGTTCATCAGACCTTTCCCTGACTTTCCCCTCTGGCTTTCCGCAATGGAGATGGGGTTCGAGGCAGTAATCTGGCCCATTCTCAACGTCTACGCCCATCTATTCTTCGCTCTGGTCGCCCTGCTTTTCGGGGCCGGTGAGCTTCTTCTCTATTGGTGGGTCCTTCTTACCCTTCTGGACCTGGTAGCGGCCTTCCTCACCGTTTCCATGGAAGAGGAATCACTCTCCCTGGTCCCCTTCGCCCTGATCTATCGGTTCTTCTTCATCCTCTTCCTGGACGTGGTCAAGACCTTCGCCGCCCTGGAAGAGTTGTTCAACCTTGGCATGGGCTGGGAGAAAGTCCGGCGTGTGGCCACCACCCAGGTAACCCATTGAGCCCTGGAGGGGCTTATGAATGTCGTAGACCTTCTGATCACGATCGTGGTCGTCACGATTCTCGTGACCATCGTCTTGGCCGTGATCACGTACATCGCCTACAAGCTTCGGCTGGCGAGGCAGCCCCCCGAGGATCCCGAGTTGGAGGGGGACCTCAGGTACTTCGTCCGTTTTCTTCCCCCTGAGGTAGGCCAGGGTCAGGACGCCCATGCCACGGAGGCGTGACCCGGTCCCTCGGGCCCGAGCCGCAGGCCACTGGCTTGGAGGCCTCCTACTCTTAGGCCTTTTGGGTGGGGGCGTGGTCGTCGCGGCCGTTCTCCTTTGGGAGAATCTGGACGTGCGCCAACTGGCGCCCAATCTGGCTTCTACTCCC
>JAUXEE010000284.1 GCA_030618065.1 Gemmatimonadota bacterium | reverse complement strand
CAATGATCACATCCGGGTAATCGCCGGCCATCTCGAACTGCTTCAAGCTTTCCAGCCCAATAATGGACTGGTGCAGCATAACGTGGTTCAGGACGCTCCCCAGGGCATACTTGGTGTCGTCCCGGGTGGCGGCCTCCTCCACGGCCTCGCTGATGGCGATACCCAAGGTGCCTGGTGTGTCAGGGTCGGTTTCGAGGATCTTCCGGCCGGCATGGGTGTGATCGCTGGGGCTCGGGATGCAGGTAGCGCCCCAGCTTTGCATCATCAGCCGTCGGTAGGGCTTCTGGTCGTAGGATACCCGGACCATGTAGACCTTGCACTCGATGCCGAAGAAGTTGCAGGCCAGAGCAAGAGCGCTGCCCCACTGCCCGGCGCCCGTCTCGGTGGTGATCCGCTTCACTCCCTCCTCTTTGTTGTACCAGGCCTGGGCGATGGAGGTGTTGGGCTTGTGGCTCCCGGCGGGGCTCACCCCCTCCCACTTGTAATAGATCTTCGCCGGAGTCCCCAGCGCCTTCTCCCACTTCCTGGCCCGAATCAGGGGTGTGGGGCGCCAGATCTTGTAGATGTCCAGGATCTCGTCGGGGATTTCCACGTACCGTTCCTGACTCAGTTCCTGGGCGATGAGCCCAGCGGGAAAAAGAGGGGCCAGGTCGTCGGGGACGATGGGTTGGTGGGTTCCCGGGTGGATGATGGGGGGCATGGGCTTGGGGAGATCGGCCTGGAGGTTGTACCAGTGCCGGGGCATTTCTCCCTCGTTCAAAAAGATCTTTACCGAATCCATGGTTTCTCCTTTTTTCGCCCTTGGTGGGGTTTGGTTGGAGTATGAGGTGTACTATTCATGATCCCGTCATTCATCGAAGAAGAAGGTGGGTTCCCGGTAGAAGCGGATGGATTTGTCCGCCACCTTCTCCAGAATCGTTTGCTGAAGCCAGCTCTCCTTCTCCTCCACGGAGAGGCCTGCCCGGAGCATCTCCAACTGGAGGTTGAAGCGCAGTGCCCTTTTTGGCAGAAGCATTCGGGTCACCCCGCTCGGCACCCTTCGATCCCAGTGGGTGAGATTCTGCAAGTCATCCACTGTGAAGGGTTTGAAGGAGAGGAGGGCCGTGAGGTTCCTGTAGTTCCGGATCAGGTCGTCCATATTGGTATAGCTGACGCGGTCGAAGTGGGAGAAGCGATGGTACACCTGCGTGAGTTGGTGGAGTTGATTGACGCGCTCGTCCAACCCCTCCCCGCCCTGGAGGGAGACGACCCGTCTGGGGGGGAAGTGGAACCGGGCCAGCCCCGGCACGGAGTCGACGGGCTTGGCCTCCTCTTCCTGCATGGTGACCCCTGGAATCGAAGCTGCATGTTCCAGGAGCTCTTCGGCACTGAAACGCTCGATGGCGTGGTGCCAGCTTCCCAGGGTCAAGGCGGGATCGAAGAGATCCAACTCCTGAACCAGAACGTGGGAGTACCCGAGCTTTCTGAGGGCCGTGACACGGTTGGCGCCGTCCAACACAATCCGTCGATGACCTTTGGACCGGCCCACCACCGGGGGGTTCTTGAGAACTCCATCGGCACTGAAACGATCCACCAGGCGCGCGACCCGCTCCATGTCGGGATCTTCGTGCAGAACAACATCATCCAGCCCGACGATGTGCAGCTCCGGTAACTCGCCGATCTTCAACTCCCCGTTCACATCTTCCTTCGGTTTGTCAGACATTTCTCCCATCCTTGTTTTTGACCACAAAAAAACCGCTGCAGAACTCTGCAGCGGAAAGACTAGCTTCGGCCTGTGGCGGATCTAGTCGGTGGGTGTGTCCACACTCCTCCCGCTGCTCAATCGCGAGCGCCACCACCACCAGCGAGTCTGCGTGCGGGATACCATGGACCTTTGCCTTCTCCCTGATCGTTGCGAGGGGATGAGTCTCCTCGGACGCTCCCTAATAGCCTCTCCAGCTCTCTCCGTCAAGAAAAAGTTGCCTGCCTTTCTTGACACGACCTCCCTCTCGGTTCGATCCTGAGGCCTATCGGTTTCCCGTCCTCACTCCCTCAGGAGCCCCGACCATGATCTCTCCCCTTAGATTCCCCGGAGTGAAATCACTGCTCCGAATCATCCCGGCCTTTGCCGTTGCCCTCTCCTTTGCCACCCCGACCTCGGCCCAAGAAAGGATGCGGCGCCCTCCGGTGGAAATCACCGATACCCTCCGGGCCCGGGAACTTTTCGTCAGCAATCGGTGGGAGGATCACCCGGACTCCAACTATGAAAGGGCCATCGAAGGCAAGCGAGTCACGGACAGCATCTACGATGCCGTAACCGAAGGTGTGGTGGATTACCAGAAGATCACCTACCGGAGTCGGGTCGGGGACATGGACATCCCGGCCTACGTCTATCAGCCCCTCGAGAAAAGGGGTCCTGGAGGGCATCCGGCCATGGTGTGGGTGCATGGCGGCGTCCACGGGAACTGGGGAACCAGCATGTGGCCCTTTGTCCGGGAAGCGGTGGAACGGGGGTACGTCGTCATCGCCCCCGAGTATCGCGGAAGCACCGGTTATGGTGTTGAGCATCACGAAGCCATCGACTACGGTGGTTACGAGGTGGACGACGTCATGACGGCATACGACTGGCTGGTGGAAAACCTCCCCCATGTGGACCCTGCCAGGGTGGGGATCATGGGATGGAGCCACGGTGGGTTCATCACCATCCACTCCATTACGAGGGAGGATCACCCCTTCCAGGTTGGTGTAGCCAATGTCCCTGTGACGAACCTCATCTTCCGCCTGTCCTATAAGGGGCCGGGTTATCAGCGGAGTTTCTCGACCCAACAGCGGGTTCAGGGGCTCCCCTTCGAGCAGAGGGATATCTACGTGGAGCGCTCCCCCTACTATCGGGTGGACGACCTCGAGACCCCACTCCAGGTGCACCTCGCTACCAACGATACGGATGTGAACTTCGTGGAAGCGTCACAGCTGGTGTACAAGCTTCGCGACATGCACCCCCTCCTTACCGAATCCACGATCTACATCGATCCGCCCGGGGGGCATGGATTCAGTCGAAGGGTGAACAGGGAGACGTTGGAACGAAACGATACACCCGAACAGGTCGACGTCTGGAACCGGACCTGGACCTTTTTCGACTGGTACCTCCGTCCCTACCAGACGGAGCCGACGCCGGTGACCCATTCGTCTCGGTAGGGAGACCCTGAATCACTCCCGTTCCCCTGGAGGGTACCTATGGCCCGCCCACGTTGTTCCTTTGACGCTTTTCCCTCGGCAGTGAGAACCCTCCTCGTTCTGCCCCTGGTCCTTCTTGGGCTGGTATTCGCCCAGGACCTGGCGTTGGCCCAGGAGGCTCCCCCCATCATCGTAGACGACTACGGGCAGTGGAAACGCATCACCTCCACGGCTTTCTCTCCTGACGGTACCTGGATGAGCTACGCCTACGACCGGCTGGAAGGGGAGGATACTCTCTATGTAAAAGCCCTGGATGGGGCCTCGGCATTCGTCGTCCCCAGGGGCACTGCCCCTGCCTTCTCCCGGGATTCCCGGTGGGTGGCCTACCAGATTTCGCCGCCGGAAGAGGAGGGTGATGAGGAGTCGGCCAGGCCGGGGCGTCCCCAGGCACCTACCCCGGGCCAGCGGCCAGGCCAGGGCGGGGGCCGCAGCCAGAGTCTGCCCATGATTCTCCGCAACCTGGCCACCGGGGACTCCCTCACCTTT
>JAUXEE010000273.1 GCA_030618065.1 Gemmatimonadota bacterium | reverse complement strand
GCTCCGTACCGGAGCAGAATCCGCTTGGCATCGACTGCCACTGAATCGTTCACTGAACCCCCTTCTTTCGCCGAATGGACCAGAGGGCGAAAACATATAATTCTAGCCCTTTCGAATCGATTCTCCAACGTTCGTTCCTGTCTTGACTATCTCTTCCGACCTCGGCCCAGTCCGGAAGAAGATGCCGTCTGTGAGTTCCTGGAAGATCATCGTATTCTTAACTACCCCTGTGACCCCGGGGGTGAACCCGAATCACCGGCGTCGAAGGAGGAGCCTGACATGGCCAATGAAACCCCCGGCCTCTCCCGTTCCGTAGAAGACTATCTGAAGGTCATCTACTCTCTCTGCGAGCCTGGAGAGGTGGCGTCCACCTCGTCTATCGCCGACACCCTCGAGGTTCAACCTGCCTCGGTAACGGGAATGGTCAAGCGCTTGGCGGAATCCGGCTACCTGGAGCACGTACCCTACCGTGGAGTCCAGCTCACCGAGGCCGGGACCCGGGCGGCCCTTCGGATTCTCCGGCGCCATAGGGTTCTGGAGAGCTACCTCACCGAACGACTTGGGTATCGGTGGGAGGATGTTCACCAGGAGGCCGAACGGCTGGAGCACGCCGCCTCCGATGAACTCATCGAGCGAATGGCCACCGCTCTGGAAAACCCCAGCCACGACCCCCACGGAGCACCCATCCCCACCCCCTCCGGTGAGATCGAGGCCACCGACTCCTACACCCTGGCCGAGCTAGCCCCGGGAGAGAGGGCCCAGGTCCGGGCCGTTCGGGACGACGATAGCGCCGGCCTCCTGGCGGTGGAGGCCGCAGGGCTCCTTCCCGGTACCGGAGTCCGGGTTATCCGCCGGACGAGGACCCCGGCAATCCTCCAGGTAGAGGTGGAGGGCACGGACCCCTCAGTCCTGGAGGTGGCCCTGGAGGTCGCTCGGAGGGTTTACGTCCTCAGGGTGTAATGAGGGCTTTGGTCACTTTCAGGGCTTCCACATCCGCCAGGGCCTGATCAGCCTCTTCCAACGAATACCTCTTGCCGATGATCCGCTGCAGGGGAAGAGCTTCGCTGTGCCGGGCCAGGAGGGTCAGGGCCCGAGTCAGGTGGTGGAAATCTGTTCCCCACTGGCCCAGGACTGTGGCGTGTTTTCGGTTCAGATCCACATGGGGGTTCAGTGGGACATCTCCGGCGTCGGTGTAATGGCCTACGATCACGTAGGTCCCGCCGTCCCGCAGTAGAGAGAGGCCTTCGGGCACCGCGGAGGCGTGGCCGGCCGCTTCGATGATGACGTCGGGACCCCTGCCTCCGGTGAGGGAGAGAATTCTGTCCTTCCGCTCCTCGAGAGTGGTGGTTTCCAGATCGAAGGTCTCGTCCACTCCCAAGGCCCGACCCAGGTCGAGGCGGCTTTCGGGGGCCCCGATCATGAGAACCCGGCCAGCACCGGAGAGTCCGGCGAAGGCTGCCGCAGAGAGGCCGACTGGACCGGCGCCCTGGACCAACACCGTGTCCCCCATGGACATTCCAGAACGATCCACCCCGGCGAATCCGGTGAAGAGGCCACACCCTCCTCCGATCACCTGATCGACCGAGAGGCCCTCAGGGATTCGGAAGACCTTCACCCCTGGCTTCAGGTAGATACGCTCGGCCCACCCACCCAGGAGCCCATCCCTCGCTGAATAGGTAATGCCGTAGACTTTCCGGCTGGGGCATCGATTGGGCTGTCGAGCCACCAGACAGTGCCAGCAGGACCAACAGGTTTCGTGGACGTCGTAGAACGTCACGACGTCCCCGGGCCCGAGTGGGTTTCCAAGGGCGTCGGAATTGACCCCCCGGTTCTCCAGAACCCGGCCCACGCTGACATGCCCGGGAATAATGGGATAGGGGACGCCGGCCAACTGGCCGTGAAGGAGATGGACGTCGGTGCCACAGACCTCGCTGGCCACCGTTTCCAGAAGGACCGACCCCGGCTCCAACTCCGGGTCGTCCAGCTCCCAGATCTCCAGAGGAGCATCAGGAGCCACCATGACCGCTGCTCGTACACTCATGGCCGGAAGGTAGGCTGCGGCCAGCCCCCGAGCCACCTTCCCTGTCAGGGCTTCGGGTCAAGAAGAGGGTTTTGGGTCAAGAAGAGGGTTTTGGGCCAAGAAGACAGCTAGGGAGAAGGGCCCCGGGGAAATAGTTGGGCTCGCCGCCCTTGACCACGATGGTGCGACGGACCACCGATCCGAACACCCCCACCCCAGGGCCCCGAAGGGAGGAAATCCGGACGGGCCCTGAAGGATTGAAATTCCCGCCCCGGACCCAGTTCACGTAGTTCTGATCGACAGCCGCGATCACTACGTCGGCGATGGCTCCTTTGGGGAGTCCGTCCTGGAGAGCCAAAGCGACTTCCCTTTCGAGGTTGAAACGATCGAAGACCCCGAACTCCTTGGGGAAGACAATGGTGGTATCGGAGTCCGAGACGGCCAACCCACGGAGGGCTACGGAGTCGGTTTCAACCACGATCCCCACCGCAGCCAGGGCGCTTCTCAAGTGTCTTATCTCGGTTTCGGCCGAGTAGGCCCATACCCCTGGGGATCGGCTCCAAACGAACTCCAGCTTCTCCCCGGGAGGAAGGGCACATTGGTTCCTCACCGCCGGTTTGATGAACTCGATGTCATCGGGTATCACCGTCCCACCCCGGAGCAACCGATCATCCTCGAGAAGGATCTCCAACTCCACCCGACTCCCGGGCTCGAATAATCCTTCGGGGTCCATGGTCAGCGAGTAACAGACACCCTCGACCTTCTCCTCCAATCCAGGGAGGAGGCACTCGGAAAGTGGCTCGGCGAAAAGGGAGAATTCGACCCCGTCTTCCCTGATGACCCTTACACCCAGATCCAGAAGGTCCCGGTCGGGCCTGGTCCCCAGCGTCCAATGAAGGAAGGCCGACACCCGATCCGGTCCGTCCCCAACCATGATGTAGGCCTCCGCCACCAGGATGTCCTCAGGCTGGGCCAGAGTCACTTCATCCAACTCGCAACCCGAAAGAGCCATGGCGAGGCCCACAAAGAGGAGGGGCCCGCCAGTGGATCGCCGACTGGGAGCCCGCATCAGAACGACACCTCCAATCCGAGGGTGGGCAAGAAGGGAAACATGGAGATCCCAGTACGGATCGGAGGATCTCTCTGGTATTCGTAGAAATAGAAGAGGACGTTCTTCCGGTTGTAGACATTCAAGACGCTGACATAGGGTGTCAGGCGTCCCCAGCTTCGCTCCAACTTCCAGCGCAGGCTCACGTCCAGCCGATGCCGGGCCGGATACCGGGAAGCGTTACGGTCACTGAGGACCACCCCATAGAGCTCATCCCCCCCTTCCCCGTCCTCGTCGGGATCCGCGTCCCAATCCAGGCCGGCGCCAGGAAGGAGCCTGGGTGAAAAATACCTGTAGGTTCCGAGGGGTCGAGTGAAGGGAAGTCCCGTTCCGAAGTTCCATCGAAGGCCAGCCTCGAGACCCCGCCCCAAGTCTCTCTGGAGGACCAAATCGACGTCCACCCTCCGATCGAAGATGGGGGGGTAGGTAATCTCCGGTGCGGAGTCGAGGCCGGACAGAAAGTCCGGGACGGTCCGGGATGCCCTCAGGAAGGAGACGGTCAGCCAGCCCGTCGTGGCCTGACCCGTATGCCGGAGGAAGAAATCCGCTCCATAGGAGATTCCAGTCCCAGCCAAGTAGTCATCCCGGTCCACATTGGGGTCGTTGGCCAGATTCGTCGTGACAACCCCCTCGAAGGCTCGGTAATAGCCCTCGATCGAAAAGAACCACCCCTCCCGCGGATATCCTTCGAAACCCAATTGAAGCTGATCCGACACCACATGAGGCGCTTGGTCTCCCGCCAGAATCCAAATAT
>JAUXEE010000012.1 GCA_030618065.1 Gemmatimonadota bacterium | reverse complement strand
GCTGGCCACTATGAGGGCATCCGGCCGGAGCTCCTGAACGTCGAAAGGCAAGGCGCCCACCGACTGGGTCCCATCCACCACCAGGGCTGCTCCCACCTCCCGGGCTCGGGCGCCGATCGCCTCCAGATCGAATAAGGTTCCGTCGGTCCAGTGTACCGGAGAGAGAGCCACCACCCCTGTGTCCCTGTCGATGGCTTCCAGCATCCGCTCATTCCAGCCCCGGCCCCGAAGTTTTCCGTCCCCGGGGCCCACCGTCCTGATCTGGGCTCCTCGCTCCCATGCCAGGCGGCGCCACCCATAGACGTTGCTCGGAAACTGCTCGTGAAGGAGAACGACGTTCTGCCCTGAAGTCAGGGGCGTGTTCCGGGCAGCGATGCCGATCCCGTAGGAAACCGAGGGAATGATGGCGACGGAATCGGAATCAGGTGCGTTCACCAGCTTGGCGAAAAGCTCCCTCACCTCCTGGCTCTCCCGGAAGAAATCTTCCGTTTCCAGCAAGCTCGGGTTTCTCTTCCTGACCATCCCACGAATGCCGGCCTCCTCCACCACACGGGGAAGGGGGCTCATGAAGGCGCAGTTCATGTAGTGGAGGTCCGGAGGGAGGGAGAAGGCCTCGCGCTGACATTGGAGCCGTTCAGAGGGGGGCGCCGATAGGCTCATCCGACTCCCCCTGCAGCCAACCAAGCTTCCGTTGCCGGGTGGAGGGGAATGGGGGCGCTCCTCAGCATTCCCAAGTCGATCTGCCCTGCCATCTCATGGACCCGTTCCAGCGACTCCTTACGGTCCCGAAGGATGTCCAACAGCCGCGCCACGACCTCGCCGTCCAAATCCTCCCTGGATACGATCCAGTTCATCATGGCTACGGTGGTGACATCCGATTCGATTCCGGGGTAGACTCCCACCGGGATGGTCCCAGGGGAGTAGTAGGGATAACGATCCTCGAGCGCTTCCACCCGGTCTGGCTCGAAGAAAAGGAGGCGGGCTCCGCCCGTGGTGGTAGCTTCCAGAACTGCGGCCGCCGGATACCCCACCGAGATGATGGCCGCGTCGATGGCCCCGTCCCGAAGGGATGCCGAGGATTCGGAGAAGGTCAGGAATCGGGCATCCACATCCTCGTAGCCCAATCCGTAAACACCCAGGAGTTGGCGCGCCACTTCCTCGGTGCCGCTCCCCGCCGCTCCCACGGATATCCGACCCCCGGCCATGTCACCAAGGGAGGTGGCGGTGGAGCCTCTCGGCACCAGTACGTGAACCACGTTGGGATAAAGGGGAGCCACGATTCTCAGGGACTGAAAGGGCTCACCGTAATCCGCACCTCCGTGGAAAGACTCATGTATGCTCACGGCCAGGGCGAAACCGAGATCGATCTGACCTTCCCTCAGGCGATTCACATTCTCCACCGATCCACCCGTCACCTCCGCCGTAAACTGCCGAAAGGTGTCCCCCACCGAGAGGAGGTTGGTGATGGCTCCCCCAAGAGGGTAGTAGATCCCTCCGGTCCCTCCGGTCCCCAGGCTCAGGAACTCCCGCCTCCCAGCCCCACCCTCTCCACCGCACCCAGCCGTTATCGCCGTGAGAGCGAGAGCCAGCCCACTCAGAACCTCACGCTTGATCTTCAAAGGTCTTCTCGATCCTCTGGTTTCGAGGAGTCGTACGGAAAAGGATGAACAGGAGTACCAGAAGTCCGAACCCATCCGAGGCCAGATCCGGAAAGATGAGGGCTACGGCCCCCATCCCAAGGAAAATCCGCTCCCAGATGGCCAGGTTCCCCCGGAGATACCCCATGGTCGATGCGGCCAACGCCGTTACGCCGGCCACGGCCGTGCCCACCACCAAGACGATCTCCCCGATGGACCCCATCAGCAGCAAGGGCGGTCCATACACGAACATGAAGGGGACCAGGAAGCCCGCTGATGCCAGGACCATGGCGGTCCAGGCCGTTCTCAACGGGGGTGAGCCGGCGATTCCCGAGGCGGCGTAGGCCGCCAGGGAGACCGGTGGCGTGACGTTGGAGATGCACCCGAAGTAGAAGATAAAGAGGTGGGCGGCCAGGAGCGGAACGCCCAACTGGATCAGTGCCGGAGCACCCAGGGCCGCCAACACCACGTAGGCCGCCGTGGTGGGAAGTCCCATGCCCAGAACGATGGAGCCCAGAGCCGTAAGGAGGAGGGCCAGGAAGAGGTTCCCCTGGGAAAGGGTGATAATGAGCTCCGACATGCGGAGGCCGATACCGGTGAGTGAAGCCACGCCCACCACGACCCCGGCGGCGGCGCAGGCCGCCGCCACCTGAACCGCCCCGGCCCCTGCGGCCAACAGAGCCTTCTCCATCCGCTTGAAGCTCGGGCGGGTTTCCCGGGTGAGGAAGGAAACTCCCAGGGCGGAGACCACCCCCCAGAAAGCCGCTCGCATGGGAGACCTTCCCATGGCCAGCAAGAGAACGATGAATCCCAAGGGAAGAAGGAGGTGGAGGCGCGAGAGGACCGGCTCCCGGTTCTGACTTGCTCCACCCACCAGCCCCATTCGTCCTGCCCGGAAGTGGATGGCCATGAGGAGAGCCACGTAATACAGGAGGGCCGGAACGATGGCGGCCATGGCCACCTGCGGATAGGGGATGTTGGTCCAGGTAGCCAGAATGAAGGCCCCTGCCCCCATGACGGGAGGCATGAGCTGCCCGCCGGTACTAGCCGCAGCTTCGATGGCGCCCGCGAAGAAGGGTTTGAATCCGGACCGGCGCATGAGGGGAATGGTGAAGGTCCCGGTGGTGACCACGTTCGCCACGGCGCTCCCGGAGAGGGACCCCATGAGAGCGCTGGCCAGGGCGGCCGTCTTGGCGGGACCACCCCGGGTCCTCCCTGTCGCCCGGTCCGCCAATCCGATGAGGAGGCCCCCGCCCCCACCCATGTCCAGGAGGGCGCCGAAGAGGACGAAGAGGTAAACGAAGTCGGCGGAAACCCCTAGGGGAACTCCCCATATCCCCTCTGTAGAGAGGTAGAGGTGCTCCATGAGGCGGGTGAAGCCATACCCTCGGTGGGCCAGGAATCCTGGGAGATAGGGGCCCGTCACTGCATAGATCAGGGCCAGAGCGGCCACCACGACCAAACCCCACCCGGTTGTTCTCCTGGCCAACTCCAGCACCACCAGGAGGGCCAGCAGCCCGCCCACCAGATCCAACACGGTCGGGGTTCCAGCCCTTCGCACCAACGCTTCGTGTTCCGACACCAGATAGAGAGTGCTGGCCAACACGGCCGCGATGAGGAGGCCGTCGAGAAGAATCTTCCACCATCTTTCGGACGCCCTCGCCCTCGCGCCTACGCCCAGAAACCCCAGTGTGGCCATGAAGGCCAGGTGGATGGGCCGCTGAACCAGGGCGGTGAAGGGAGAGACCCCCGCCGAGAAGAGGTGGAAGAGGGCGGCGCCCACGGCCAATAGGAGAAGGATCGTCCGAACCATGGCCGGAAGAATGGGGCCAAAGTGCCGCCCTTCGCCACCGGAGGAGATACGGGAGCGGGCCAGGGAGGTGGATAAAATGACGCCCGGGCCGAAGTGCCGGCCCGGGCGTCAACCCAGCGCGACGAGCAATCTCTTAGGCCGACAGGCCTCTAGCCCCCGAAAATCCCGAAAAACATTGCGGAGCCAACAGCGAAGAGGAAGAAGAACCCCAGGGCGAAACCCAGGCCCCGCTTGGGGTCGATCTTCGTGACTCCGATGGCCATGACCGCGTAGGACCAGAGGCTGAAGAGGTCCAGCATCTTCAGCACCCGCAGGGGATAACCCTCCTCCAGGAAGAACGCGAAGGTCCCCAGGCTCAGGGTCACGGATGGATCCCCCTGGGACAACCTGAGGGGCAACATGAGGAGTGCTCCCAAAGCCGAGATGATAAATGCGTGGCCCAACACCGAAAGGTACTGAACATATCGACCTTCGTCCCCGAAAAGGAAGGAGAAGACCAGCGTCACGATCCCGGCCAGGAAAAACGCCCAGATGAAGAAGAAAATCCCCCCACCCAACACCGATAAGATGCGGATGATGGATCCCGTGGAGTCCAGAGCCGCTGGAACCTCCTGCCCCTGGGCGATGAGCTGGTTCCGGGCGACTTCCACCCACAACTCGGTGGGGATGAGGACCACAGAAAGAACGGCCAGGAATCCGCCGACTGCCAGCGCCCCGAACCAAACGGGTTTTTCTCGTAGGGCTGTAAAGAGATCACCCGGCGAAAAGAATACCTGGAGCAGCCGTTGGGGCAGAGACGGAAAGGACGAAGGCACAGAATCTTCCACGATCCCTCCTAGTTTTCAGGCCGAGGGTGTCGGGTCCGGCGAAGCCTCTCAGCCTCCCTGGAGCCGGACGGTTCCCGATCCACTGACGGTCATCGGGAAGGGTGGCATTCCGGAAGCCGGGACCTCCACGCTTCCATCCATGTCCTGGCTGGATTCTCCGGCCACCATCAGGCCCCGAGCCGGATCCCAGAGGAACATCCCCGTCACGTCCCCTGAAAAGGCCTGGATGGCTTCCATTCCTTCGGTCACACCGGCCCCCACCACGTCCGCCTTACCCGAATAGGTGACGTGGAGCAAGGTGGTACCGTCCACCACGGTGTCCCCCACCAATGTGTAGGTCAAAACCGAATTGGAGGAGATATCGGCATCGGCGGTTTGGACTTCATACTTTATGGTGTCCGTCCAGGTATCCCCAGGATTCACCGCCCCACCCGGTAAACGGGGAAAGAACTCGTGCACGAAGGAAGCCGGGCTCACCAACTGCTCCGCGGAGCCCTTGGTCGTAGGAAGGGTGACGAGGGTGCCCCTTCCCATCTCGTCGAGGCTGAACACCAGATCCCCTTCGATGTCCGACTCGGAAGCGCTCAGCGACCCCCCCATGGGCTGGGTCATGGATGCCGACAGTTCTTCGAAGGTGGCGGTGACCTGGATTCCGTCCGCTCCGGGGGCGAAAGACATGGCCAGCGTCGCCGTACTGGAAGCCGTCATGGTCATGTTGCCCATGGCCCCAGCATCGATGTTGATGTCCTGGGAAGATTCGGCGACATACACCACCGAGGGCGAATCAGGAACCCGGTACATCAGTCCCCCGCTGGGACTCACGCCACCGGGACCGGCGCAGGCGGCAAGGCCAAAGAGAAAAAGGGCGGATGCGGCAAGGTACTTCATGGAATTCCTCCGTATGTACAAGGGTACCCGCCCAGGTGCCTCGGGCTGGCTGGATGTCGATTTCATGATGGAACCCGTTCCATATAGGGCTCTTTGACCCTACGGAACAAGGGTGTCTTTTCTTCCCAGGGGTGCGTCCGCACCCCATTACGCAGACCGGCTCCCAAGGTTATCCTTTTTCCAGGAAACTTCAGAATCGACCATGGAGACACCCCATGAGCTTACGGACCAATCCAGATCGAATCCTCGAGAGCATCGATCGGGAGCGTTCCCGGGAACAAGAGTCCGCGGGTCGCCTCCCTGATGATCGACAGGCGGTGGGCCGTGAGCTGGACACCACCCCCCCTCCTGCAGACGCCACGAACCCAGAACGGATGAAGCGGATCTTTGGCTTGGTAGAACAGTCTTATCGACAGGCTGCCCAAGGAAGTGAGCTCGGAAAATTGGCCGCTCGCTTCCGGGGAATCGGCGACCTCCACCACCACCATGCTCGGGGCGATGTGAGCGTGGTGATCCAATACCACGACTCGGGCAGGCCCGACGACGTCGGCATGTCACCCTTCGAGATCCGACCCGAGAATCTAGCTGAGGGGAAGAAGGCCACCGGAAACAGCAGGGCCGACTTCAACGCCATGAAAATCCTCCGCGGGCACCTTCGGGACGGAGTCATGTCCGGTTACAAGAAGATGGAGCCCCGAATTCGGGATGCCCTTCGGGAACGGGCCGACATCGGGCACCTATCCGTAAACGTCACCATGGATCTCCGTACCGCCCAGTAGGGAGGTCAGGCAACGGTTTGGGAGGCTCTGGGCCAATGGGACGCGCCGCGCCCCACTCGCGCAGAGCCTCTCCAGTCCTCTCTTCCATGCCCGAGGCGCCAAGAGTCCTCTTCATCTTCCTGGACGGGGTCGGCATCGGTCCGTCGGACGCCGAGATCAACCCCTTTCTGAAGGCACGACTCCCGACCCTCCGGGGCCTCCTCGACCATCAGATTCCCGTTCTGGACGGGGGCGCTGAGTCCGGCCCGGGGGGTGACGCCCTTTCCCTCCCACTGGACTCCCTCATGGGGGTGGAAGGCCTGCCTCAAAGCGGCACCGGCCAGACGGCGCTGCTCACGGGGGAAAACGCGGCCGCCCTCTTTGGGCGACACTTCGGGCCTTGGGTGCCGGTGTCCCTGCGGCCCCTCATGATGGAGAGGAACCTCCTCACCAGGGCCCAGGCAGAGGGCATCTCCTGCATCTTCGCCAACGCCTATCCCAGCCACTTCCTCCGGGAGGCTTGGACCAAGAGGCCGGCCGGCCCACCCCTGGCCGCCCACGCCGCCGGACTCCTGACCCGGCAGGAAGAGGAGCTGGCCCGGGGGGAAGCCCTTTCCAGCGAGATCCTGAACACGGCGTGGCGGACCCGCCTCGGCCTGGTTCATCTACCGGAAGTCACCCCCCGGCAAGCGGGCCGGAATCTGGCCAAGATCACGGGCGAGGCATCCCTCACCTTCTTTGCCCACTATGCCACCGACACAGCAGGCCACGAGCGTGCCATGGAGCCCGCCGTGGCCGCGCTGGAGCGTGTCGACGCCTTTCTCGGGGGATTGGTTCCTGCTCTACCGCCCCGGACCCTCCTGGTTTTAGCCAGCGACCACGGAAACATCGAGGACATCACTCAGGGACACACCCTGAACCCCACCTTCAGCCTTCTCCTGGGACCGGGGGCCAAGGAGCTCGGGGCAGGACTCTCTCGAATCACCGACATCCCGGAGCTCATACTCGAGCACCTCACCGGACCCGGCTGACACCACCCCTGCCGACCGGCATACGGCCCCCCCTTCCATGTCCCCGCCCACCTTCCGGGGCCATCGTCTCCCGGTGAACACGAAACCGAAAATCCTGGGCCAACTCCTGGTAGAAGCAGGGGCGGTGTCGGAAGAGATCCTGGACCGCGCCCTCTCGGAGCAATCCGGCACGGGGCTTCGCATCGGCGCCCTCATGGTCCAGCGGGGATGGGCCGACGAGGAGGCCGTAGCCCGCTGCCTCTCCATCCAACTGGGGCTTCCATACCAACCTCCTCCTCTCGAGGTGAACGCCGACGCGGTCGAGGCGGTACGGCCCGAATTGGCACGCCGAGGAATGGTCCTCCCCCTCAGCGTCACTCCCCGGACCCTTCTCCTGGCCATGGCCGACCCTCTTGACCTGGGAGTTCTGGATGACGTCCAGTTCCAGTGCGGCCGCCGGGTGGACGCAGTGGTGGTCTCGAACGGGGCCCTCCTGGACGGCCTGAGTCGCTGTCACGGGGAGGAGTTTCAGGGGCTCCTGGATGAGCTCCCAGACAAATGGCGGAGGGGGGAGGTGGAAGAAAAGGGAGAGGAACTCGAGCGGATGGCCCGCTCTGCCCCTGTGGTGAGGCTGGTGGATCACATCCTGGCCCAGGCGGTGGAGGAGGAGGCCAGCGACATCCACATCGAGGAGCACGAAGGGAAGATCCGAATCCGATACCGGTTGGACGGAATCCTCCGTACCGCGCTGGGTCTCCCTTCCGGAAGCCTGGATGCCGTCCTTTCCCGCCTGAAGATCATGGCGGGAATGGACATCTCGGTGAAGCGAAGACCCCAGGACGGAGGGATGACCCTGAAAAGAGGGAAGACGCTCCTTACCCTACGGGTCTCCTCCCTGCCCGTGAAGGGCGGGGAGAAGATCGTGGTCCGAATCCTGGACCCGGAGAAGGCTCCCCGCAATCTGGACCACTTGGGTCTCACCGAAGGGGACCTTCAGCGGCTCCGGGGGCTCCTGGGGGATGGTCAGGGGGTGATTCTGGCAGCGGGTCCCACCGGGAGCGGGAAGAGCAGTACCCTCTTTGGCGCCCTGGCAGAGCTGGATAGGGAGGGCCAGAATCTGGTTACCCTGGAGGACCCCGTGGAGTACCGACTCCCCGGGGCGAACCAGGTCCAGGTGAATCCCAAGGCCGGCCTCACCTTCCCCGCCGCCCTGCGGTCCGTTCTACGCCAGGATCCGGACATCATCATGGTGGGAGAAATCCGGGACCGTGAGACAGCCGAGATCGCCATGGCCGCCGCCGTCACCGGGCACCTGGTCCTCTCCACCATCCACACGGTGGACGCACCCGGGGCCATCACCCGCCTCCAGAACATGGGGGTCCCCCCGTACCTCCTGGCCGGGGGCTTGGCGGGCGTGGTAGCTCAAAGGCTGGTCCGTCGCCTGTGCCCTCGGTGTGGCGGAAAGAAAGGGGATGGCTGTAGTGAGTGCCCCGACGGCTACCGGGGCCGTACTGGGATCTTCCAGGTCCTGGCCATGACCGACGGGCTCAGTGAAGCCGTAGCGAACGGGGCCTCTCTGGGCACCCTCCGGCGGTTGGCTTCGGAAGGTGGAATGTTGTCCCTGAAGGAGGACGCCCTCCGGAAGGTAGCGGAGGGGATGACCTCTCCCCACGAGGTGGGTCGGGTGATCCGGGGCGACAGCGGCACCTCCGTCCCCTGCGACAGTTGCGGTGGAGAGGTTCCGTTAGGGAGTCAGGGCTGTCCCTGGTGCGGAAGCCCTCGCCTCAGCTCCTGTTCATGCGGAACCCAGCTTCGCTCTCGTTGGCGTTTCTGTCCCACCTGTCTTCGGAGAGCTCCCACCCTTTGACGGCCTCTCCCAGGGCGTCCTACCTTCTGCCCTTATCATGTTCAAGATCAAGAGCTTCCAGCGGAGGATCCTCCTGGCCCTCATGGGTGTGGGATTGGTTCCTGCCGTCCTCCTCCTCCTGGTGGGGACCATCAGCGTGCGGTTGGCCGTGAGCACCACTGGCACCGCAGGGCCCTGGAGTTCCCTTGCCGAGTCGGGTCAACTCCTGTTCGACGCGGTGGCCGACGCCGAGGTCACCGATACCGGGGTAATCCAGGCGGCCCGGGCCCACCAGGAAGCCCTTTCTCGGAGCCTTCGGTTCTCTCAGGTCTTCGAGTTGGTCGCCGACCGGATCCTTACTCTTCTCCCTCTCCTGGCCTTGGTCCTCGCCATCATCATCGGGGGCTTGTCCTACTGGGTCGCCCGCCAGCTATCCCGGGGGTTTTCCCGCCCCATCAATGAGCTGGTGGGGTGGACCGAGTTGATTGGAAAAGGCGTGCCCCTCCCACCCCCCACTCCCTCCGACGCCCGAGGAGTCCAGGAGTTCGCCCTCCTCAGGGACGCCCTCCGGACCATGGCGAAGGAGCTGGAGGAGGGGAGGCGGGAAGCCATCCAGGCCGCAAAACTCCGGAGCTGGACGGAGATGGCCCGTGGGGTCGCCCACGAGCTGAAGAACCCCCTGACTCCCATGCGTATTGCGGCCACCACCGTGAGCGGCATGGAGGGCATAGCAGCCCGGGAAGCAGGAGCGGTACTCCTGGAGGAGATCACCCGTCTGGACGAGATGGCCCGAACCTTTTCCCAGTTCGGAAAGATGCCCGAGGGTCCACCTTCGGAGGTGGACATGACCGAGCTCCTCCAACTCCTGATTCAGCAACACGAGGGAGTCGGGCCATCCCTGACCTTCCGACCTCCCACTGACCTCCCACTGATCACGGCCCATTACGATGCCCTCCTCCGGTGCTTCAGGAACCTCCTCCTGAACGCCATGGACGCCGCTGGCGATGGGGGGAAGGTCGAGCTTCGAGCCTGGCTGGACGCGGGGTTCGTAAAGGTGGAGATCCGCGATACGGGTCCCGGGCTTCCGCCGGAGAAGTTGGAGGACATCTGGGAACCGGACTTCACCACCAAGAGCCGGGGGACGGGGCTGGGTCTTCCCATGGTGAGACAAACCATCGCCGCCCATCGAGGGCGGGTGGAAGGCCGAAACATCCCTGAGGGTGGGGCCGTATTCTTGGTGGAGCTTCCCGTTGTGGGTCTTCCTCTTTAGAAGCCTGATCGGAAAGGGGGGGTCGGCCGCGCGCAGGGGTATTGCGAGGGGCAGGAAACACCACTCTCCCGGGAGAAAGCTGAATGGACATCCTCATCATCGACGACGAGGGGAACCTACGGAGGATGTTGCGTGCCCTCCTCGAAGGGGAGGGTTACACCGTAAGGGAAGCCCCCTCCGCCGAGGCGGGGATCAAGGAAGTGGAGAGGGAAGCCCCCGAGACCATCCTCCTGGACCTCATGCTCCCGGGAATGTCGGGACTGGAAGCTCTTCCCAAGATCGGCAACCTGGCCCCTGGCGTGCCCGTGGTGATGATGAGCGGAAAGGCCACCCTGGGGGATGCCGTTCAGGCCACTCGCCTGGGGGCTTTCCATTTCATCGAGAAGCCCCTCACGCCCGAAGCTGTGCTCCTCACCGTCCAGGGGGCCCTGGAAGTCAGCCGAGCCAGAGACCTCTCCCGGGCCCTCAGGGAGGAATTGGGTCCGGAGGCCGAGCTGGTGGGTCGCTCCCCAGCCATCAACCGCGTTCGGGAGCTGATCCAACGGGTGGCGCCCACCGACGCCCGAGTGCTCATCACCGGGGAGAGCGGCACCGGGAAAGAGCTGGTGGCGAGCGCTATTCACGGCCTTTCGCCACGCAGAGGCCGACCCTTCGTCCGCGTCAACAGCGCCGCAATTCCCAAGGACCTGGTAGAAAGTGAGATGTTCGGCCACGAGCGGGGTGCCTTCACCGGAGCGACGGAGCGTCGGCGGGGCCGCTTCGAGTTGGCCCACAGGGGCACTCTCTTCCTGGACGAGGTGGGAGATCTAGGTCCGGAAGCCCAGGCCAAGTTGCTCCGGGCCATCGAGACCGGGGTCATCGAGCGAGTGGGAGGGGGGAAGGCCATCCAGGTGGACGTCCGGGTTTTGGCGGCCACCAACCACGACCTCCGGGCCCAATTGACTGAGGGCACCTTCCGGCAAGACCTCCTCTTCAGGCTGGAGGTCGTACCCATCCATCTGCCCCCCCTCCGGGACCGGATGGACGACCTCCCTCTCCTGGTGGCCCACACGCTCCAGCGGCTCCGGCGACGTTATGGGCTCCCGACACCCCACCTCACCACCGAGGCCATGAAGGCCTTGGGTCGTTACTCCTGGCCCGGAAACGTCAGGGAATTGATGAATATCCTGGAGCGCCTCTCCATTCTCACCACCGGAGGCCCAGTGGGATCCGAGGAAGTGGTTCAGCTCCTCCCGGCGGCTCCCCCAGCTCCGGGCGACACGCCGGCCTACCATGAGGGGGACCCCCGGCCTCTCCGGAAACGTCTGGATGACTATGAGCGGGCCCTGATCCAGGGGGCCCTCGACGGAGCGGGAGGAAACATGGCCGAAGCGGGACGCCGCCTTCAAACGGACCGACCGAACCTCTACCGGCGTATCAATCGGTTGGGCCTGAGGGGCGCCGAGGAGCAGGAGTAGTTGTAGGGGACAGAAGCTGGGCCAAATGCGTGTCAGATTGCGACACTCAGTGGTAGATTAGAGGCGATCCTCCATCCTTCCCACGTAAGGCCAACAACGTGCACCTCTCAGTCAAACCAGCAGATAACCAGAAAACGGGATCCTGGTACGACCCCTGCCAGAGTACCCTTCGGCAAAACGTAAGTCCCTTACATGGGAGAAACCGATGAAGAAGGGTCTGGTATTCATTGCAGGGATCCTTTGGGTGTCCGGATCCCCACTCCTGGGCCAGGAACCGAGAATCGAAGAAGCCGACCTCCCCCGGTGGGTAGAGGAAGATGTCATCAACTTCTTCAACGATCCAACGACCATCCACTTCACCGCACGGACCCGGATTCCATCCACCAGGGTGGTATTGGGAGATGTGGCAGCCCTGGGGGGGCCCTTCACCATAGCCGGAGAGGTGGACGGAGACCTGGTAGTGGTGAACGGTGACCTGATTTTCGAGGCGGGAGGAGTCGTCACCGGAGATGTGCTGCTCGTGGGCGGCCGGATCTTCGGCGAGGAGCTCGGTGATATCGGTGGAGACCTCAGAGTGTTCGACGAACCCCTCCGTTACATCCAGCGGGGAGACAGAATCGCATCGGCGGGCAGGCCCCCGGAGAGGGGCGGTTTCGGTCCCGACCTCCCCTGGGGAGACGCCCGGTTCACTATCAAATCGGGCCAGAACTATAACCGGACCGAAGGGCTCCCCATCATGTTCGGCCCATCTTTCCGGACCGCCGGGGCCAATCCCCTTCGCCTGGACCTCTTAGCGATTTGGCGAACGGACATGGGCTTCAACCTGGACCCGGACGGCTTCGGGTACGCTCTTCGGGCTGAACAAGCTTTGGGGGGAAGAAACAACATCGCCGTTGGCGGAACCCTCTTCTCCACCGTGGACCCCATCGAAGATTGGGGCATCACCAACCTGGAGGCTTCTCTCGCCACCTTCATCCTCCACAAGGACTACAGGGATTACTACGAACGAGTGGGTTGGAGTGCCTACGCCAAGTTCCGGCTTCCCTTCACCCCCGTGGAGTTGAGGGCCGAGTACTTCCATGAGGATCATGCGTTCATGCCCGCTGGGAACCCCTGGTCCATCACCAAGAACGGGGATCCCTGGAGAGAACAGCCTCTGGTCGCCGAGGGAAAAGCCCGATTTATGGAGGGCACCCTCACGGTGGACACAAGGAACGATCGGAGTAATCCCTCCGACGGTTGGTTCATTCAGGCTAGCGTCCGGAAGGGGTTGGGGGGAGACCTCTTTATCCCGGCCCACCTGGTTTCGGCCGAGGGCCCCCCTGAAATCATTGATCCGCAGGAGTTCGATACCGACTACCTCACCGGGTTCATGGACGTCCGGGGTTACCTCCGGATCAACCCCGGTTCGTCTCTCAACATCCGGGGAGTCATGGGAGGGGCCCTGAACGACGTCCCCCTTCCTCCCCAATTCCAGCACGCTCTCGGCGGAGTCGGATCGTTACCGGGTCACCGCATGTTCACCCAGGATTGTGGGGCCAGGGAGCTGACCCGGGTCTTCGACCACGTCACCGACCAGGGGGGGATTCGCAGTCAGGTCTTCCCCTCCTACGGTTGCGATCGGTTCGCCCTCTTCCAGGCCGCATTCCGAGGCAAACTCTTTACGGACTGGGGCTTCGGGTGGGACGAGGAGGCGGACCCCTGGGAGGACGATTGGAACTGGTATCCCAACATCGACTTCAACCCCAACTGGTCGGCCTTCTTCAACGCTGGGCAGGCCTGGAAGGTGAACAGCAGCGACACGGATACCCTCATGGACGTGGGCGTGGGCCTCTTTTTCGGGGACCTGGGCCTCTATTTCGCCTACCCCCTCAACGAGGACGAGAACGGAGACCGGCACGGGAACTTCTTTATCCGACTCAGCCGGCGATTCTGACCGATCTTCAGTGAGAACCGCGGCGTTCCTCTTCTTTTTACTGGTACTCCTGGGCTTTCCGGTCACCGACCTGAGAGCCCAGGAGTCGGTACCTCTGCGCTTCGATATCCTCACAGAGACCGGAGAGGCGGTGGTGGAGATCAGCGATCTCTTTTCCGACGCCTCCCTCGTGGATGCCGTTCTCTCCGGACTACCCCTCCGAATCCGGCTCCGGGTGCAACTCTGGAAGGACGGGTTCTTCGATAACCAGAAGGGTCAGCACGAATGGCGGGCCAGCATCCTCTTCGACCCCCTCACCCGCCGTTATAGGATCCAGACTTCCGAGAGAAGGGGAGCCCAAGTGGAGGTGAACACCCTGGAGGAGGCCCAAAGCGCCCTACAGCTCACCTTGAACATACCCCTCCGGCCCAGGGAGCCCGGCCGGTACTACTACATCGCTGCCGTAGAGATGGAGACCCTCTCCCTGAGCGACCTGGAGGAGCTCCAGCGGTGGCTCCAAGGAGAGCTGGCTCCGGTGGTGGCGGGGGAGCAAGACGTGGAGGGTGCCCTGGCAAAGGGGTTCCGACGGGTCCTGGTGAGAATGCTGGGGCTACCGGCCAAGCGGTTTCAAGTTCAGTCCCCGACCTTCCGGGTGGAGTTCCTCAGGCCTTCATCCCCCAGCGCCGGAAGGTGAGGCTCTCCACCCTATCCCTTCGAACCCTTACTCCGATCCCCGATCCGGTGGGCACCGGCATCAGCCCTTCCTCCATGACGAATTCCGGCTCGACTACGTCCTCGGCCCAGTATCGCCGGCTTTCCGAGATGTCCCCCGGGAGAAGGAAATTGGGAAGAGAGGCCAAAGCCAGGTTGTAGGCCCGCCCGATGCCTGCCTCCAACATCCCACCGCACCACACGGGTACATTCCTCTCGGCGCAAAGGTCATGAATCTTCAGGGATGAGGTGAATCCACCCACCCGACCCGGCTTGATGTTGATGATCCGCCCACTCCCCAGCTCCAGGGCCAGGAGGGTGTCTCCAGCGCCCCGGATAGACTCATCCAGGCAGATAGGGGTCTGAAGCTGAGCTTGAAGAAGAGCATGATCCCGGAGGTCTTCGAAGGAGAGGGGCTGTTCCAACATCATGAGGTTCATCCCGTCCAGCTCCTTCAGGACGGCCACGTCGGCAAGAGTGTAGGAGGAGTTTGCATCGACCATGAGAGGCGCATGAGGGAAAGCATCCCGAACCTTACGGACCATGGCCACGTCCCGCCCCGGCTTGATCTTCAACTTGATCTTTTTGTACCCCTGGGCCAGCCGGTCCTCTACCTGCTTCAGAAGCTCGTCATCGGTGCCCTGAAGCCCCACGCTCACCCCAACGGGAACGGCCTGCCGGCTACCTCCCAAAAGAGCCGCAAGGGAGAGGTCCTTCCTCACCGCTTCCAGAGCCCAGGCGCCCATCTCGACGGTAGCCATAGCCATAGGGTGCCCGCGGATCCAGGACACCGGTTCCAGAATAGCCCCCGGTCCCTGGAACTCACTTCCCACCACCGCCGGAAGCACGTACTCGGTGAGAATATGCCAGGCCGTCTCGGGAGTCTCATAGGAGTAATTGGGTGCCTCTGCGGCTACGCACTCGGACCAGGCCTCCCCGTCCTCGCTCTCCATTCTAAGAAGCAGGACTCGCCGCTGGTCCCAACCCCCCGTGCTGATCTCGAAGCGCTCAATCAGGCGAAGGTGGATTTCCATCAGCTCCACTTCTCGAATCTTCATGGGGCGTTCCTTTCTGCCGCGCCTCCGGCTTCTCCGCCGGGGCCTTCCAGGAGGTAGGACGATACGCCATCTCCCCGGAGGAACTCACGGGCCTCATACCCTCGGGAGAAGTAGTGAACGAAAGCCTCCCGGGTCGCCTTCCTCCATTGGATCGCCATAGGCATATCACCTTCCATCATCGCATCGATCATGCCGGGGACGGCCAGGAGAAGGCGGGGCTCGTCCAGTCCCAGGATCGGCGCCCCCGGCGAAGGAAAGCCCCCCCCCTCCAGAACCGGGAGGATCTGGGGCGCATCGGACAAACCCTCCATGGAGGGACCCTCCGCCCCCCTTGCCAGCCTCGACTCCACTCTTTCCGAGTCCAATTCCCAGATCGCCACCAGCCGATCCGTTCCAATCCCCCGGTGGAGAGGGGAATCGGTCTTCCCGTACATGCTCTCCACGTACTCCCGGCACTCGATGCCGAGCTTGGAGAAGTTCAGGTTGGCATTCCGGCTCTGGAGGGGGTCGAAGGTCCAGCGCATCTCTCGAACGCCTCGCTCAAGAAGAGCCTCCCGCTGGTACCGCTTCAGCCGGGTCCCCAGGCCCCGGTCCTTTCCCTCACTTCGGACCGCCAGCATGTCCGACCAGTGGACCACCTTTCCATCTATCTCACCCGTGAAGCCGAAGACGAATCCTTGGAGGGTTCCCCCCTCGTCGAAGGCCCCGCCGGCCAACCCCCCAATACGATTGGCGATCATCAGGATCGCCGCCGGGACCTTCTCTGAGAAACCCCGTCCCCACACCTCCTCCTGCAGCTCGATGCAAGCCTCGTAATCCTCCGAGGAGGCGAAGGGGCGGAATGTCAGTTGGCGACCGGGCATGAGGGTCTCGGTGGGTCCGTCAGGGAGCCAGAAGGAGGAGCCGGGCCAGAAGGGCGCAGCGTTCGACCTGCTTGTCCACGAAGAGGAACTCATGGGGTGCGTGGGCCCCGTCCCCCACCGCTCCCAGTCCGTCCAGGGTCGCTGTGAACTGGCTGGTGGTGTTCCCATCCGAGCCGCCGCCGGCCATGTCCTCGTCCAGCTCCAGCCCCAATTCCTGTGCGGCTCCACGGGCCTCCTCATAGAGGGCCCTGTTTCGGGGTGTCCGCTCCAGGGGCGGAACCAGCATGCCTCCGTCGATTCCCACGGAGGTTCCGGGAACCGTCGTGGTCAGGCTTCGGATCCTCTTCTCGATCTCCTCCCCCTCTCCCTTGGTGAGGACTCTGACGTCCACCTCCCCCTCGGCTTCGGGAGCGATGACATTGGAGCGGGTGCCACCGGAAACCACCCCTACATTCACCGTGAGTCCCCGGTCCAACTCCGTCATGGCGTGAAGGGCCTGGATCAGGTGGGACAACTCCAGAATGGCGCTGGCCCCACCCTCGGGGTCAAGGCCAGCATGGGCCGCTTTCCCCGTCACTTTGAGGGTGAATCGCCCCCAGCCCTTCCGTAAGGTCTTCAGCTTTCCCTCCGACCCCATCCCCGGCTCGAGGATAAAGGCCCGGATCACCTCCTGGGCCGCCTGACGAATTGCCGGCTCCGACTCGGGGCTCCCGATCTCCTCGTCGGAGTTGATGAGGATCACCGGGGTCACCTCTGGCTCCAACCTCAATCCCCGGAGGATTTTCAGAGCGAAGATCATCTGGGTCAGCCCGGCTTTCATGTCGAAGACACCCGGCCCCCTCAGGCGGTTTCCCTCCAACACCACCGGCATGGTCGCCAGCGTCCCCAGCTTCCACACGGTGTCGCAGTGCCCCAGAAGAAGCTGCGACGGCCGATCCGGGTTCCGATTCCCCGGCCTGGCCAAGAGGTGTCCGCCCATCCTCTTGCCAGGAGTCTTTTCGACCTCGAATCCCAACTCCTCCAAAGCCGAGGTCAGATGAGCCTGGACCGGCAACTGGCTCTCCGGCACATCGCTCGGGGATTCCATGGACGCCAACTCCATGAGGAAGGAGATCATGGCCTCCTCCTCTTCCACGGCCGCCGCCAGGATCCTCTCTCCCAGCTCCGTCATGAATAAAGCCCTCCTCTTCGGTAGCTCTCATCCAGAAGCTCGATGGGATGGACCACATCCACAGGAGCGCCGGCCATCATCAGGCCGGCCCCGATCTGCATCATGCACCCCGGGTTTCCCGTGGCGACAAGCTGGGCACCCGTTTCCAGAATCGCCTGGACCTTGTCCTCGCTGATCCGCCCACCCACCTCCGGGTGGGTGATTCCGTAAATCCCAGCCCCCCCACAACACTCGTCATGTCCCTTCAGGGGGACCAACTCCAACCCCGGTATGGCATTCAGGAGGATCAGGGGCTCCTCCGCG
>JAUXEE010000223.1 GCA_030618065.1 Gemmatimonadota bacterium | reverse complement strand
GCCACCGTCATTGACAACGCCACTTTCCAGGAACCCCACCAATACGCTGCCGGGGTGGTCCATGTGTTTGTGAACGGCGCGCAGGTGGTGAAGGATGGAGGGCACACCGGGGCCAAACCGGGGGGAGTCGTCCGTGGACCCGGATGGACGGGTTGGGGCGATAGGGTCTTTTGAAAGGGAGGTTCCCTTTGGGTAGGTGGACGCTACTGATGGGCCTGATGGCTTTCACAGGCCTCCTTCAGGGGGCTGAAGGCCAGGTGCGTACTTCATCCCGGGGCTGCCCCGATCCGGTACCCGGTACCGGAGTGATCGTGGGGATGGTCAGGGAAGCGTCCACCCAGGTTCCCATGGGGTTTGTGGATATTCGCTTGATCCCAGCATCCAAAGGTATCGGTGCGTTGGTCCAGCAAACTCGTAGCGCCCCGGGAGGACGGTTCGAGTTCTGCAATGTCCCGGTAGGGTCCTACACAGTCCAGGGGTGGTTCGACGAGATCGGAGGTGACCTCACCCGTGTTTCGGTAGGGCCCGGAGGTACTACCCCCCTCATGCTGAATCTGGGCTTGGCGGGGGAGGGTGACGAGCCAGGCAGCCTGTCCGGAGAAGTTGTGGACGTCGAGTCTGGTGAACCGCTGGAAGGGGTGACGGTGACTCTTTTGGGCCCCAGGGGCCAGGTGCTCACCGACGCAGGAGGCCACTTCTCTTTTCCCTCCCTTTTCCCCGACACCATCCATCTCCGGGCGAGCCGCCTGGGTTATCAGGACGCTCAGGGCTCGGTGGCAGTCGGTGGCTCCGAAGCTGTGACCATCCAGATCGCCATGACCACCCAGGCGATTATCATGGATCCCATCACCGTCACCGCGACACGAAGAGAGTTGACGTATGCTCTCCCGGGTATGGAAGAGTTGGAAAGGAGGATGGCGTTGGGGGCCGGGGATTTCATCCTTCAAAAGGAGATCCAGGCCAGGAACCCCAGTAGGGTGACGGACATACTTTTCGGGACCCGCGTGATCGTCATGAACGACGGGAAACAGATCTACATGGGGCGCTCCTTTTGCGCTCCGGTGGTCTACATCGACGACGTACGGATCACCCACGGTACCGGGGCTTCCCCCCTGAAAAGTTCGGTTCCGGGGGATCCCAATCCGGACGTGAAGAATTGGGGGAATGAAGACGAGGGTACCTTCGCCGCCGAGGCCGTGAACCTCGTCCAGCCCCTCCATATCCAGGCCATCGAGATCTATTCGGGGCCTGCAAGCACTCCCGGCCAGTACCTGGACTCCCGTTCCCGATGCGGGGTGATCCTGATCTGGACCCGCCGGGGACCGAAGGGATGAGGAGTTACGCCACCCATACGGTCTTGATATTCACGAACTCCAGAATGCCGAAGGGAGAAAGCTCCCTTCCGTAGCCGCTCTCCTTCACACCACCGAAGGGAAGGCGGGGATCGGAGCGCACGAGGGCATTCACGAAGCAAGCCCCGGCTTCCAGCTCCTCTCTGGCGATCCGGGTTCCCCGCTCTACATCCCTGGTGAAGACTGCAGCCCCCAGCCCGAAACAGGAGTCGTTGGCCACCCGAAGAGCTTCCTCCTCGTCCTCTACCGGGATCAGGGAAGCGACGGGCCCGAACAGCTCTTCCGAGTAGGCGGGCATGCCCGGACCGACATCGGTCAGGACGGTGGGCGGGTAGAAAGCCCCGGGTCCCTCCGGAACCTCCCCGCCCAGGACGCACCGGGCCCCGGCCTCGATGCTTCGGACCACCTGGTCGTGAAGCTCGTCCCGGAGGTCGTTCCGGGCCTGGGGACCCACCACCGTGTCTTCCTCCATGGGGTCCCCCATTTTCCCTGCGGCCATGGCTGCCACGAATCGCTCCTCGAACTCTTCCCGGACCTTGGCCACGACGATGAATCGCTTGGCGGCAATACAGCTTTGTCCCGAGTTGATCAGCCGTGCCGTGGCGCAGACGGATGCCGCGGATTCCAGCTCTGCGTCCTCCAGGATCACATAGGGGTCGCTCCCCCCGAGCTCCAGGACCGTCTTCTTCAACATCTCCCCGGCCTTGGCCGCCACGGCCTTTCCGGCGGAGGTGCTCCCGGTGAGGGTCACCGCCCTCACCAGGGGGTTCTCGATCACTCTGTCTACGCGGCTTCCGGGAATGAGGAGGGTCCGGAAGAGGCCGTCCGGGAAACCCGCCTCTCGGAAGACCTCCTCGATGGCCAGGGCGCACCCCGGAACGTTGGAGGCATGCTTGAGCAGGCCGGCGTTTCCAGCCATGAGATTCGGAGCTGCGAATCGGAAGACTTGCCAGAAGGGGAAGTTCCAGGGCATCACGGCCAGGACCACCCCCAGGGGTTGGAAGGTTACGAAGCTACGGGAAGCATCGGTTTCCACTTCTCGATCGGTGAGGGTGTCTCGAGCGTTTTCGGCGTAGTAGTCACAGACCCAGGCGCACTTCTCGGCTTCGGCCACACCACCGCTCACGGGTTTGCCCATCTCGAGAGTCATGAGCTCTCCAAAATCCCGGGCCCCTTTTCTGAGGATGGAGGCGGCGTTGGCCATGAGCTCAGCGCGGTGGCTGAAGGGCGTGCGTTTCCATTCCAGATGAAGCTGATGGGCCGTCCGGATGGCCTCCTCAACCTCAGCGGGTGAAGTCTCGGGATACTCTGCGATGGTCTGTCCGGTAGCTGGGTTCAAAGCGATCAAAGCCATGGATCCGTCTCCATTCCGGTCCGAAAACTCGGGTGGGGTCTGTCCACGAAGCTATGCCCCGCCCTGGCATTGGGCGACCCCATTCCCAGGGATTCTCGATGGGCCGATTCCCCCTGTACGGCTCCCTGGAAACTAGTAGATTAGACGGGTCCATTATTGAGAACCGGAATCATTCCAGATGTACGCCATCAAATCTTTATTCGGAGGAGATCCATGGATTCTGCCACTGACATTCAGGCCCCGACCGTCACCGGGCTTCCCCGCATCGGAGACCCCGCCCCCCAGTTCACTGCGGACACCACCTTTGGGACGCTCAAGCTGGAGGATTTCAAGGGCTCCTGGCTCATCCTTTTCTCACACCCGGCTGACTTCACGCCGGTCTGCACCACCGAGTTCATGGCCTTCGCCGAAATTCACCCCGAGCTCCGGGAGTTGAATTGCGAGCTCCTGGGCCTGAGCGTGGACAGCGTCTACTCCCATATCGCCTGGGTCAGGAACGTGAAGGAAAAGATGGGTGTGGAGGTTACCTTCCCGATCATCGCCGATCTCAACAAGGACGTCGCGACCCTCTACGGGATGGTCAACCCCGGTGAGAGCACCACCGAGACGTCCCGGGCCGTGTTCATCATGGACGACAAGCAGATGATCCGGGCCATCATCTATTACCCTCTCACCACCGGCCGGAACATGCAGGAGATCCTCCGAGTGGTGAAGGCGCTTCAGACATCGGATGAGCATGGCGTGGCCACCCCCGCCAACTGGGAACCGGGGCAGAAGGTCATCCTGCCGCCCCCGAAGTCTGCCGAGGCTGCCGATCAGCGCGTGGAGGAAGAGGGAGCCGGGTGCAAGGACTGGTACTTCTGCAAGAAGGACCTTTAGGAGAGCGTCATGGCCTGCATCGATCCAGACGGGACCCTCACCCCCTTGGGGCTTCTTCTTCTGAAAGGACTGGCTGAACAACCCATGCCGCCGGAGGACGTCGCCAAACATCTGGGCGAACCCCTCTTCAGGGTTCGGGGCAGCCTGAGAGAGCTGACCGGCGCCGACCTGATCGAGGAGGAGGGGGGCCTCTACCACCTCACCGAGGTTGGGCAGAGTAAGCTTTAGGGTGGAGCCCGGGCGGTGTCCGGGGACCGTAGAGGTGTAGAGAGAGCCGGAGAGGCTGATGATCCGCCCCTCCGGCTCTCTTTTTCGCTTCTTGGGTGCTTCCGGCCGCCCTGGCTACGCCGGGGACCGGTTCACCCGGAGTCGCATGATATACTGGACGTCCAACTCATCCCGCCAAACTCCGTAGAGAAGATCCCCTTTCACGTTCACAGGGGCGAACCCCTCCGGGAGCGTCACCACACCCATGTAACGGCCTTCGGCATCGAGGACCTCCCATTCCGGTGACCCGATGTCCTGGGCATCGAACTCGAACCCTTCTTCGGCTCCCTCCGCCATGTCCCGGGCGCTCCGGATTCTCTGGATCCATAGGGTTTCACCTGGACCCAGGAATATCAGTCCGAACGCCGGGTAGAACTCTGCGAACCCGATTCCCTGAATGATCTGCTCGGCTTGGGCCGGGGGAACCCCAAACTGGGCGAATTGCTCTTCCATCGCCCTCAAAATGGAATTCTTATCTGACTGCTCCACCAGCTTCCGCTCCACCTCCCGGGTAATGACTCGGGTCAGGGCGCCGTCCGGATCGTTCACCAGGATCCGGTACTGGTCGTTCATGGCATAGTAGATGGATCCACTCTGGTCCAGGTCCCAGACCGGCTCAGGGGAAAAGAGCACCATGCTGAGCTGCTCTTCCGTGGTCCCCGCCAGCGTCTGTC
>JAUXEE010000221.1 GCA_030618065.1 Gemmatimonadota bacterium | reverse complement strand
TTGGGGCGGGAGGAGGTGCTCCTGAAGATCGTGCGGCGTCACGGAATGCGGCTCGTTGGACCGAACTGCATGGGGGTCATGAACACCGCACCCGATGTAAGTATGAACGCCACTTTCGCCCCCACCATGCCCCCAACCGGGGCCACCAGCTTCCTAAGCCAGTCCGGAGCCTTGGGAGTCACAATTCTGGACTACGCGGCTGAATACGGCATCGGCATTCGTCAGTTCGTGTCCATAGGAAACAAGCCGGATGTGAGCGGTAATGACCTCCTCGAGTACTGGGAGGACGACCCCGGGACCCGCCTCATTCTGATGTACCTGGAGAGCTTCGGTAATCCCAAGCATTTCATCCCCATTGCACGGCGAGTCTCGAGAAAGAAACCCATCGCTGTCGTAAAGTCCGGGCGGACCCGGGCCGGAGCCCGGGCAGCGTCCTCCCACACCGGAGCTCTGGCGGGGACGGACCTGGCCATCGACGCCCTTCTTGCTCAGTGCGGCGTGTTGAGGGTCGATTCCATCGAAGAGCTTTTCGACCTGGCCATGGCGTTCGAGGATCTCTCTCCGCCCGCCGGGAATCGGGTGGCCATTGTCACGAATGCAGGGGGCCCTGGAATCATCATTGCAGACGCCTGCGAGTCGTTGGGCTTGGATGTCGTCGAACTGGCCTTGGAAACCCAGGCCCGCCTTCGGGGGATTTTCCCGGCAGAGGCCTCCGTGAGGAATCCGGTGGATATGATCGCCTCCGCCACCGGTGAGAGTTACGAGGTGGCGCTCCGGATCGTGCTGGAGGACCCCAGCGTGGACGCCGCTATCGCGGCGTTCGTTCCACCTCTCGGCGTCAAGCAAGCCGATATCGCCGCCAGCATCGTGGCGGCCGTGGGAGGCAGGAGGGAGAAACCGGTCCTCTCGGTCCTCATGGGGCGGGAAGGGTTGCCTCAAGGAATAGCCGCACTCAACGAGGCCGGAATTCCCGCCTACCGGTTTCCGGAATCAGCAGCGAGAGCCCTTGCCGCCATGCACCGGCACCGGGTGTGGGTCGAGCGCCCCCTCATGGAGCCAGAAGAGTTCGAGGTGGACCGACAGGCGGTGGAGGAGATCCTCGACGAGGTCCTGGCCTCCGGCCGGACCCAGTTGAACGAGGTTGAGGCCCTCGAAGTGTTCCAGGCCTATGGGATCCCCACCATCTCCTACAGAGTGGCCCATTCTGAGGAGGCTGCTGTCGAGGCCGCCCAGGAGGTAGGGTTCCCCGTGGTGTTGAAGGTCCTGTCTCCGGATGTTGTTCATAAGACCGATATAGGGGGGGTACGGGTCGATCTTCGATCTGCTTCGGAGGTCGTTGAAGCCTATCGGGAGATTCACCGATCCGTTGGAGGGAAGCATGATGGGGCCCGAATCGAGGGAATTTTGGTGGAGAGTTTCCAAAGGGAAGGCCAGGAGGTCATCGTCGGGATGTCCACCGATCCTCGCTTCGGCCCGGTCTTGATGTTCGGCTTGGGTGGGATCTACGTGGAGGCATTGAAGGACGTGACCTTCAGGGTCCACCCCATCACACAGATCGATGCCGAGGAGATGATCCGGAGCATCCGAGGCTTCCCCCTCCTCGAGGGAGCTCGAGGGGAAGCGGGAGCCGATATCGAGGCCCTGGCCGAGGTGATTCAGAGAGTCTCACAACTGGTTGGGGATCACGGTCGGGTTGCGGAACTGGACCTGAATCCCTTCATGGCGCTGGAGTCGGGAGGAATCGCTGTGGACGCCCGAATGACCTTGACAACGGAGATATCCGTTTCCTCGTTATCGAAAGGCCGGTAGATTTATTAGTAAGACCACCCACTTCGAGGGAGAGGGAATGGCCCAGGAGGATCAGCCTAAGCATCGAGCCGTGCGGGAGTACTCACAGCTCCTCAGGATCCAGGAGCGGCTTTTGTCCATGCTCCAGGAAGCCTTGGACGAGATTGGGGCCCCCACGACCATCAACCTTCTGCGAGACCTCAGAGTTCGGACAGGGAGCAGGGCTCCGGAAGATTTTGGCCGGATCGCGAATTCTGTTGAGGAAGCCATCCGGGAGCTCAAACTGTTCCAGTCTGAAATCCAGAATGAGCTCATGGACCAGAGGAGTGACATCTCCGTAGCGGGAGTGTCCAACCTTCCCGCTCCCCTGGCCCGGTTTCTGGCTGAAAGGACCCCAAACGAACGGTTTTCGTACGAGGTCCGGCAAGACCCGGTTCGAGGGTGGATCATCGCTTGGAAGGAATACACGGCCGAGGGAATCGTCCGGGGTTTCGGCCAATTCTATGAACGGCCTTACGCTTGGCTCGATGAGTAAGACGGTAGGGTCTTCCCACCTATGAAGTCAGTTCCCGTTTAGCCTCCAGGAACGACACCGTATCCTCTCCATAGAATATCCCGATGTACTTCGCCTGAATGGGCGTAAGGCGTCGTACAGCCCACACGAGATGAACGTGGTTCGGCTCGCTGGGAACGGAAAGGAGCTTCATGCCGGCTTCTCCCGGTAGTCTATGCCCCTTCCGGTTGTTACAGGGGGAGCAACTCGCCACCACATTCTCCCAACTGTTCCCACCACCCCGGGAAAGAGGGAGAATGTGGTCCCGGGTGAGGAATTGTCGGCCCCTCAACTCACTCCTGTGCCGACCACAGTACTGGCAGGAGTAGTTGTCCCGGGCAAAGAGGAAGGTGTTGGTGACCTGGCGACGGAAACAGCGCGGTACATGGACGAATCGAACGAGGCGTATGACCAGGGGAAAGGCGATCTCGGTTCGTTCCGAACGAAAAGCCCGTTCATCGTCCACCTCGATGAGCTCGGCCTTCTGATCGAGGACCAGCCGAACCGCCCTCCGGACAGGAACGACGGTCAATGGCTCATAGGAAGCGTTTAGTGCAAGGCATCCCATGGAAATAACTCTCGATTTCTCTTTGCCGTGCGGGGTCAGATTCCGGTTCTTGAACGCCCACACTTTCCTGTTTGGACACCGGGCCCCATGATTTGTTCGGATAATATTCGGGAAATCGGCCCCAAGCAATGTCAAAGAAGGCTGTTGCAGAGGTGGGATGTTACAGAAGAGCCACCGGATCCCGGTCCACTACCACCCTCACGTCCCGGCCTCGCGGCCGATGGCTGTCCAGATAGGATCGAAGGATCCCACCCAGTGCCGCCGGTGACGAAGACCTGAGAAGGAAATGCCACCGCCAGCGTCCATGGAGCTTTTCAATGGGGGCGGGAGCAGGGCCCACGATCTCGATTCCCTTATCAAGGCCCAACGAAGCCGCCCGGAGCCACGACGCACTTCGCTCAGCTTCCTTTGCGGCATCTTCAACCGTTGGGCTGCTGACCAGGATATTCACCAACCGAGTGTGCGGAGGGTAAGGAGGCGTCTTTCGCTCCTCGAGCTCCCGAGTGGCGAAGGAGGGGAAGTCATGGTCGAGGGCCGCCTTCACCGCAAAGTGTTCCGGCAAGGAGGTCTGGATCAGGACTTCACCTCCCAGCACGCCCCGGCCGGTGCGGCCAGCCACCTGACTCAGAAGCTGGAAGGTCCGTTCGCTTGCCCGGAAGTCTGGGAGGTGGATCCCCACGTCGGCGTTCACTACCCCCACGAGGGTCACCCGAGGAAAATCCAGTCCCTTGGAGATCATCTGGGTCCCGAGAAGAATGTCCACCTCACCCCTGCCGAACCGACCCAGGATTTCATGGTGAGACCACTTCCTCGAAGTGGTGTCCACATCCATGCGGGCGATGCGAGCCCCAGGGAAGGTTTCGGTCACCACCCGCTCTACCTGTTCCGTCCCCAAGCCCCGGAAGCTCAGATCCTCCGATCCACATCGAGAGCACCGCTTGGGGGAGGGCTCCTCATGGCGGCAGTGATGACATAGGAGTCTCCCCGTCACCCGATGGAAGGTGAGGGACACCGAGCAGCGAATGCACCGCCAAACTTCCCCGCATTCCCGGCACTGGACGAAGTTCGAATACCCTCTCCGATTCAGAAGGAGGATGACCTGCTCCCTCCGACGAAGTCGTTCCCTGATTCCACTCACCAGGTCAGGGGAAAGGACCCCACGGCCCAACCCCTCCTTCCGCCCCCCTCCCCCCTTCCACTCTCCCTTCCAGAGGGTCTTCAAGTCGATGACCCGGACCGGAGGAAGGACCCCACCTCCAACCCGTTCCGGAAGGGACAAGAGCCGGAACTTCCCGCCTTGAGCGTTCTGCCAGCTTTCGAGAGAGGGAGTCGCACTACCCAGAAGACAGAGGGCCCCCACCCGCGCTGCCCGGACAATGGCCACATCCCGGGCCTGGTACCGAGGACCCTCGGACTGCTTGTAGCTCCCGTCATGTTCCTCATCCACGACGATAGCCCCCAAGCGGGGGATGGGAGCGAACACCGCAGACCGCGCTCCCACGGCGATCCGCTTCTCTCCCCTTCGGAGTTGGCGCCAGGCATCGAAACGTTCCCCCTCTGAAAGGGCGGAATGGAGAACCGCCACCTCGTCCCCAAAGTGGGCCCTGAAACGAGACACGGTTTGAGGCGTCAATGAGATTTCAGG
>JAUXEE010000150.1 GCA_030618065.1 Gemmatimonadota bacterium | reverse complement strand
GAATCGCCTGGACCTTGTCCTCGCTAATCCGCCCACCCACCTCCGGGTGGGTGATTCCGTAGATCCCAGCCCCCCCACAACACTCGTCATGCCCCTTCAGGGGGACCAACTCCAACCCCGGCACGGAATTCAGCAGGATCAGGGGCTCCTCCGCGACCCTTTGGGCATGGAGAAGGTGGCAGGGGGCATCGTAGGTCACTTTCAGCGGAAGGGCCCCACCCTGGAGGAGGCCGGCTCTCCCCAGGAGTTCCGAAACGTCCCGGACCCGGGAGGCCACCGCCTGGGCCCGCTCCCTGAAACCGGGGTCCTCGGCCAGGAGATGGGAATACTCCTTCATCGCGGCGCCACATCCCGCCGCGTTCACCGCGATGAAGTCGAGTTCCATGGCTTCGAAAGCTCGAATGTTCTGTCGCGCCAACTCCCGGGCTCCCTCCAGATCCCCGGTGTGGGAGTGGATCGCTCCACAGCACCCCTGTCCGGAAACCTCCACTACCTGGAAGCCGTTGACCTCCAACACCCTTGCAGTGGCCCTGTTCACTCGCCCCAGGAGGCCATCCTGAACGCACCCGGTAAGCATCCCCGTCCGGGCGTTGCCGCCCAAAAGCTTGGATCTTTGGCTTCCCTGCGGACCGCCGACAGCCAGGGGTCCGGCGGACCCCCTGCCCCGCCCCCCATTCAAAGCCTCTGGTGGTGCCGTGGCGGCGATCATGCTCATCCCCAATCGAGCTTGCCCCAGGAGTCCCCTCCCAGGGAGCCTCCGGGCCGCCACACCGGGGAGGCCCGTGGCCCTCAGGATCCGGGCCAGGAACATGAGGGGGGGCAGGAACGTCGGACTCGCCATGACTCTCGGGAGGAGCCTGGACTGAAGCTTCGGAGGGACCGCCCCTGCCATGACTTCCCGGGCCCCCTCCAGGAGGTGGCCGAATTCCACTCCCGAGGGGCATACGGATTCACACGCCCTGCACCCCAGACACCGGTCCAGATGGTGGTTGAGAGTGGGAGACCCTGGCTCGATTCTCCCCTCCACTACCGCCCTCATGAAGTGCAACCGGCCCCTGGGGGACTCCGCCTCGTCTCCTGATCGGGTATAGGTGGGGCAGGCGGGAAGACAGAAGCCGCAGCGCACGCAGTTGAAGAGTTTCTCTTCCTGCTTCTCGAGCTCCCGAAGAAGGTGCGTCATCTCCTCTTCCCCCACAGCATGTGGGTCGCACCGGCCAGAAGGCCCATGAACCCTCCTTTCAAGCGAAAGAGGAGGGTTCCCTTCAGGATCCTCTCGGTGGCACGGGAATAGGGAAACCACCAGGGCTCCCGTTCCAGGCCCAGGCGATCCACCAGAATGCTTCGGGTCCGGGTCATCTCCCTCAAACCCTCCACCCCGTTACTACGTCCATAACCGCTTTCCCCCACTCCTCCGAAGGGAAGGCTCGGGACTCCGAAATGGACCAGGGCATCGTTCACACATACGGAGCCGGCCCGAAGGCGCTGTGCCAGGGAGATTCCTCGAGATCGGTTTCGTGTCCAAACGCTTGCCGAGAGCCCAAAAGGCACTTCGTTGGCCTTTTGCACCGCATCTTCTCCGTCCTTCACCCGCACCACCGGCAGAACGGGGCCGAAGGTCTCTTCCCGGAGGATGCTGGAGTCAAGGTCCAACTCGGCCAGGACCGTGGGCTCAAGAACGTTGGAGGCCGGGTCGGTGCGACTCCCCCCGGTGACCAGCGTCGCGCCATCTTCCACAGCTCCCGCCAGCTGTTCCTCCACCCACTCGAGTTGAGCCTGCGTGGTCATGGGCCCGATCTCCGCTCCGGGTGTAGACCCGGTTTTCAGCTTCCGCACCTGGGCCAGGACCTCCCGGAGGAAAGCATCGTAGACCTCCTCCACCACATAAACCCGCTCCAGGGAAATACAGGTCTGTCCGGCGTTCAAGAAGGCTCCCCATACGATCCCCCGGGCAGCGCGCTTCAGATCCGCATCCTCCAGCACGATGGCCGGGTCCTTTCCGCCCAGCTCCAGGACCACCGGCGTCAGGGAAGCCGCCGCCGCTGCCAGGACAGATCGCGCCGTGTGCGCGCCACCGGTGAAAAAGACCTTATCCACGCCGGACCGGACCAAAGCTTCGCCGGCGACCCCACCCCCGATGATCACCTGAACCAATCCCTCCGGCAGGCCCGCGTCCCGAGCCAAATCCTCCACCAGCAGTCCCGAGTAGGGGGTGAGTTCCGACGGTTTGAGCACCACCCCATTCCCACCGAAGAGGCCGGTCATGGTGGGATTCATGGAGAGGATGAAGGGGTAATTCCACGGAGAGATGACGCCCACTACACCCAGGGGCTCCCGCTGGATGAAGGCCCGTTTCCAGACCATCCACCCGGTGGAAGCCTTCCGGGGCCGGAAAAGGACCGAGGCGTTTTTCAGATGGTACCGGAGGTGCTCCACCACCGTCATGATTTCGATGGTGGCTTCGACCCGAGGCTTCCCTGTCTCCGCGACGATGGTTTCCTCGATCTCCTGGGTTCGATCGCCGATGGCATTCAGAAGGCCCCGTAGGCGCCGCTCCCGATCTTTGGCCGGAAGGGATGCCCATCCCACCTGAACGGACCGGGTCCGGGCCACCCGGCGGGGAATCTCATGCGCCGGGGTTACCGCCAGCTCTCCCACAAGAGAGCCGTCGGATGGCCTGAGCACACGGATGACCTCCGGGTCCGTTTCCGGGAAGGACCGAAATCCCTGCGACCCCGGCGGCGGCCCCGTCATCATAGGCCGAGTCGCCCCGGCGCCAGGATTCCCTGCGGATCGAACTCGGCTTTCAACCCCGCCATGAGCGCCTTCTCCTCACCCGCGGCACCCCAGGCCCCTACCTCCCTCAACAGGGCGCTCGGCCCGGAGCTCAAGGTCAGACTCCCGCCCCTCTCCTCCAACCGCGCCCGGAGGCTCCGTAGGCTCGAGACCCACGGGTCCAAGCCACCGTCCCCTTCCGGCAGCTTCGGCACCGCCACCCGGAGGACCCCGGCCCCCACATGGGCCGAGAGGCGCATCCCGGCGCCCGGAGGCGAAGATGCCTTCGACACCAGATCTCTCACTTCCTCGGCTTCGTCCAGGAGAGTTCCCAGCTCTGAGGGAAGGAGGCACAACCGGGCAACGAGGTCCGCGCCCTCCTCCCAGCCGTTCAGAGTCTCATGAAAGGCCCGACTCGTTTCCCCTTCCAGCCTTTGGAGACTCCCCACTTCATGGGAGAGATCGGACCGAACCCGGGCTTCCATCTCTTCCACCTGCGCATGGGACCCCAGCAGCCGAAGGACCAGCCCGGGGCCGGCCGGTTCTGCCCCGACTTCCGCTAGCCCCGACCCTTTCAGTTCCAGGGGATCCAACAGCTCCACGGCCGCCAGGGGTAGGGAAGAGAGGGCCATGGCCCGGGCCAGAGGCAGAAGGACCGACACCTTCCCTCCCTGGATGATCAGCGTCACCTCGGCTTCGGGAATGGGGAAGAGACGGGCCGAGATGGAGGTCACCACGCCCAGGGAGCCCCAGCTCCCGACGCTCAACCGGGTCACGTCGAAGCCGGCCACATTCTTCACGACCCTGCCGCCCCACCGGAGGATCCTCCCATCCCCAGCGACCAGAGTAAGGCCCAAAACGTGATCCCTGGGTGTCCCGTACAGGTGCCTCAACGGCCCTCCGATTCCCAGGGCGACGGCAGCCCCCAGGGAGCCCACCAGGCCCCCGGGGGGATCCAGAGGAAGCCACTGACCGTGGGGTTCGGTGGTCTTCCGAAGCCCGGAAAAAGAGAGCCCCGCTCCGGCGGTGAAGGTGAGATTGGCCGGTTCGTATTCGTGAACCTCCTGCATTCTCCTGGTGCTCACCACCACGCTCACGTCCGAGGGGCCCCCTCCCTCCAACCATCTCCCCAGCCCCGCCGGCAGGACCCGCCACCCCTCTTCGCTGGCCCGGGCCAGAACCCGAGCCAACTCCTCTTCGGTGGAGGGCGCCAGCACCGCCGCCGGTAGACCCTGCTGCCCCTGGCCGGTTCGCCAACACTCCAACTCCCCATCGGGCACCAGCGCCTCAGGGGCCACCATGGTTCCCAGAAGCGATCGAATCTGATGCCTCACCTTCCGCCCTCCAGTTCAGGCACCACCTTCCCGGGGTTACACAACCCTTCGGGATCGAAAACTCCCCTCACCCCCCGGAGGACCTCCAGCTCCTGGGGAGAGAAAACCAGGGGCATGTACTTCCGCTTGTCAGCTCCGACGCCATGTTCCCCGGTGATGGTCCCACCGGCATCCACGCATATTCGCATGATCTCCTTGGAGGCATCCTCCACCCTCCGGGTCTCATCCGGATCCCGCCGGTCGAAGACGATGTTGGGGTGTAGGTTTCCATCCCCGGCATGGAAGACATTCGCAACTTGGATGTCGTAGCGTTCAGCGACCTCCGAGATCCGGGCCAGAACCTCCGTCAGACGGCTTCGGGGGACAGTGGCATCCTGGACCAGGAGATCCGGCGCCAGCCGGCCCATGGCGCCAAAGGCTTTTTTCCTCCCCTTCCAAAGGGCCAGGCGCTCCTCCTCACTCTCGGCCCGCCGCACCCCCCGAGCCCCCGCCACCTCACAACATCGGGCCGCCTCTTCAGCCTCCAGCTCCAAGCCCGCATCGATACCGTCGAACTCCACCACCAGTGCCGCCCCGGCATCGGTGGGATAGCCGGCTGCGAAGATGCTGGCCTCCACCGCCTTGATGGTGTTCTGGTCCACAATTTCCAGCGCCGCCGGAAGGAGGCCCACCGATATGATGGACGTTACTGCACGAGTTGCATCCCCCAGCGTTTCGAAGATGGCCAGGAGCGTCCGGGTGGCCTCGGGGACGGGGACGAGAGCCACCTCCACCTCGGTGGCCAATCCGAAACATCCTTCAGAACCCACGAAGAGCCCTACCAGGTCGAAAGAGGGGGCCTCCCGGGCCTGACCTCCCAACCAAACCGTCTCTCCATCGGGGAGTACCACCCGAAGGCCGGTGATGTATCGACTCGTGACCCCATACTTCAGACAGTGGGGGCCACCCGAGTTCTCAGCCACGTTGCCACCGATGGTACAAGCGGTCTGGGAAGAGGGGTCCGGAGCATAGTGGAGGCCGAAGGGGGCTGCCGCTGCGGAAAGGTCGGTATTCAGAACACCGCACTGAACCACCGCCCTTCTGTTCTCCGGGTCCACCTCCAGAATGCGATTCATTCTGGAGGTGCCGACGACCACTCCTCCCTCGATAGCCAGGGCTCCTCCCGAGAGTCCGGTGCCGGCTCCTCTCGGGACAATGGGCACCCCGTGCCGGTGGAGCACCCGAGCCACCCGAGACACCTCCTCCGTGTCGGAGGGGAGAACCACGGCCTGGGGGGCCAGCTTCTGGGCCGTCTGAGCGTCGGCCTCATAGACCAGGAGGCGATCCGGGTCGCTGATGACCCACTCGGATCCTACTGCCAGAATCAGCTCCTGAAGGACGGCAGAAGGCAGGATGTTCACCACGCGCGACCTGGGATGCAAGAGGATTTGAGGTTCACCCGCTGAGGATACCATGAAGCCCTCGGACGGAGCAACCACCATGGAGAGGGTGGCCGGCTCCTCACCCAGGGATTGTTCAGTTCGTGACTTCCGGTTGGTTCAGATGGAAGAGGGCAGCTTCAACGCTGGCCGTAGCAGCCTTCACCAACTTCGGCGGGATCTCACTCCCGAAAATCGTCGCCGCCAACTCCCCGGGGCTGGCCTCTGGGTGCTTCTGACGGACCACCCGAACCTCCTCCAGTCGTTCCAGGCGATGACATCGGAAAAGCTCCAGGGCCGAGGTTGGCGAAGTGAGCGGGGGGCCGTGGCTGGGGTAGAGAATG
>JAUXEE010000335.1 GCA_030618065.1 Gemmatimonadota bacterium | reverse complement strand
CTCCCGGAACTCGATGATCTGGCCGGCGGAAGTGATGAGAAAGAAGCGCTCACCCGCGATCGCGATCCCCTCGAAGTCTCCCCGGGCCCCCAGGAGTCCTACCGAAAAGGATTTCACCAAACCTCCGCTTTCCGCATCGATCTCGTATACGATGGCACGTTCGTCATTATGGGCGAACAAACGTCCGTCGGGGGTTGTGGCCAGGCCCGAGACCTCCGCCAACGCCCTGGGTAGTTTCTGCTGGTCCCCTGCATTCGAGGAAAGGTCATACGACTCCAGGAGAGACTCCGGCATCTGGACTGGGAGTATCCACGCTCCTGTCAGGAGAAAAAAGAGTCCAGGACCCCACGGCACAGCTCCAAAGGTGGCTCTGCGCAAGTGGGGTGTGCCGTGCCTCCTCAGGGGAGGCACACGGGCGGGGGTCCGGGTGGAGGCAGGTAGAGGGGATCGGCTCATCGGTCGATAGCCAGCCCCTCCAGGGACCGGAACTCCGCCGCCAACACCTGGCGGCCCGGAGCGCTCTTGAGGAGCTCCAGAAGGCGGGAGGCGGATTCCTCGGCCCGCAACCGCACCAGGTACTCCAGCACCGAGGAAGTGCCGGCTCCAGGGAGGATCTCCGCCAACTCCCAGCGGATGGCCGTCTGGCCCAGGATCTCCTCCACGAGGGATTGAGCCCCGACCACCTGTTCCGCATGAACGATGAGGAGGGCGTTGAGTCTCTCCGCTTTTTTTCGGGTGAGCTCGGTCCGTAGGTACCGGTCCATACGGGCAACCCGGGTCGCCACGTCCCGGATCTCTTCCTGGGTCATGGCTTCAAGGAGCTGCGGATCTCCCACGGAGATGGCCGTGGCCGCCGATCCTGGGCCCGCCAGAACATCTCCCAACGCCATGGCCCCGGTCCGGCTCCGCTGGTCGGCGTAGATGTTCCCGAAGTTGGACCAGAAAAGGTAGAGAATCACCGCGTTGAACACGATCGAAAGGATGCCCGCTACCGCCAGGTAGAAGGCGCCGGAGGCCAGGCCCACCCCGATGGCCAGGAAGACGTAGACCGCATCCTTGGTGTCCTTCAGCGTGGTCCGAAACCGGACCGCAGCCACGATACCCCCCAAGGCGAATGCCAGGGCCCAGTTGTATTTCACGATAAAGACCATCCCCGCCACGGCGATGGGGAGGATGAGCATGGACTGGACGACGGACTCGTCGTAGCCCCGGCGCTGTTTGGTGAGAAGGTAGACCCACGCCACCGGAATCATGAGGGCCAGGGCCCCCAGGAGGGAGATGATGGCGGCCACGGCGAACTCTGGCCCCCCCCCTTCCAGGCCGATCTCCGAGCCGGGGGTACCGCTCAGGGAGTCCTGGATGCCCGGGAATCCCTCTCCCACCGGCTCGGTGCCGGCGAGGCGATCCAGCCCGCCGAAGACGACTTTATAAAAGAGTTCGAAACGGGACAGGAGCCAGGATGTCAAGAAGAGGACGATGTAATACACCCCGATCCGCCACAACCCGGCCATGGGACCCTGCACCTGTATCTGAGCCCGACTCCCTTTCGACTTCTTCATCGCCAAGTCTGGTACTCCTTCCCCTTTGACGGGAACTCCGGATCGGTGTGGAGGAAGACCCTCCCATGATTCACCACCTGCCGAGCTTCTGGCAAGCGCCATGAAAGGAGCCATGAAACGGGAACCGGGGCTTCCCCCTCCAAACAGCTCAATTACCCTCGGGTAGAGAGCCCCGAAGTCTCACAGGCTCCACAGCTTTCTTCCCTGCTCTCAGGTTCAGCGTCTCCACGAAGATGGAGAAGCCCATGGCGAAGTAGAGGTATCCTTTGGGGATGTGCTGTCCCAGGCCGTCCGCCATCAGGGCCATGCCGATCAGAAGCAGGAAGCTCAGGGCCAGCATTTTCACCGTGGGGTGTCGGCATATGAAGGCGCTGATAGCCTCGGCCGAGAGCATCATCACGCCTACGGCGATAATGATGGCGATGGCCATGACAGCTACCTGATCGGCAATTCCCACAGCGGTGATGACCGAATCCAGGGAGAAGATGACATCCAAAGCCATGATTTGCAGGAGGACACCCCAGAAGGTCTTGGACCAACTTCGACCTTCCGAGGCACTTCCAGGATCCTCCCCTTCCAGGTTGTGGTGCAGCTCCCTGGTGGATTTTCCCATGAGGAAGAGACCTCCCGTGATCAGGATCAGGTCTCTACCGGAAAATTGATGCCCGACGATGGAGAAGAGAGGGGCCGTGAGGCGCATGATCCAAACGATGGAAAAGAGGAGAGCAAGGCGGCTTAGCATCGCCAGGGACAACCCGATCTTCCATGCTTTTCCCTGCTCCTCCTCCGGCAGACGACCCGCCACGATGGCGATGAACACGACGTTGTCGATGCCCAGAACGATTTCCAGGACCGTCAGGGTCGCCAATGCGATCCAGGCCTCGGGGTTGGTGATCCATTCCATGGGTTTCGCCTGTAGCCGGATTCTGAGTGAGAGACGAGGGCCGAAAGATGTAAGGGTGAAGTTGGGAAGGGTAGGCTGTTCGGAGCGAGGTGCTCGGAGCGAGGGGCCGACTCAGCTCTCCCTTGCCTGTGAAGTGGAACCATGCCGACTTAGCTTTCGTATGGGTAGGATATCATCCTTGTCTCCATCCTTCTCTCCAGCGCGGGGAATCTGTTGTCCAACCTCCGGG
>JAUXEE010000082.1 GCA_030618065.1 Gemmatimonadota bacterium | reverse complement strand
TGCCCAAGAGAGCAAGGGCTTCAGCTCGTCGGCTCTTCCCCATCCTCTTCAGGCTCCGAAGGAGGCTCACTCTCCCCGTCTTCGGAAGCCTCACTCACAACCTCTTCCTCTTCCTCTTCCTCTTTCTCTACCTCCACCTCCGCCTCGTCTTCGTTTTCACCCTCTTCCAGCTCTTCCTCGACGACCTCCGGATCCTCGATCTCGGGAGGCTCATCACCGCTGACCTCCCCTTCCACCACCGTCAGCTCGTCGATGATTCCGAGAAGCTGGTCGGCTTCCGTCTCGGCGAGAGATGGAACCTTCAGAAAATCGTTCTTCTCAAGGTCGATGATGTCGAGAAATGTATGATATCCTGCGCTTTCCAAGGCCGCCAGGGTCGTTTTCTCCAGCTCCAATTCCGAAAGTGGAAAATCGGCGGTCTCGTAGACGTCGCCTGGAGGAGGGTCTCCGAAGATGGAGAGATCGGCACCACGCTCCAACCACTCCCTGGACCCATAGAGATCGATCTGCCATCCGATGAGTTGAGAGGCCAAACGGACGTTCTGCCCGTTCCGCCCAATGGCCAACGAAAGCTGATCCTCGTCCACGATCGCCGTAATGACCTGCCGTGCCGAATCGCTGATGACCTTTGCCACCCGAGCCGGAGCCAAAGCCCGCCTGGCAAACACCTCCGGATCGGGATGATATGGAACGATATCGATTCGCTCTCCACCCAGCTCATTCACCACGGCCTGGACCCGGGACCCCTTCAGCCCCACGCAGGCACCCACCGGATCGATGGAATCGTCCCGGCTGGACACCGCGATCTTGGTCCGACCCCCGACCTCCCTGGCCATCTCCCGAATTTCCACGATCCCCTGGTGGATCTCCGGCACCTCCAATTTGAAGAGGGAGGCCACGAACAGGGGATCTCCCCGGGAAAGGATCAGTCTGGGCCCCTTCGGCGTCTCGTCCACCTTTCTCAAGACCGCCCGGATAGGATCCCCCTGGCGGAACCGCTCCCGAGGGATCTGCCCCCGCCAGGGAATGATGGCCTCGGCGTCCTTGGCATGGTTCATCATGACGACGATCTTGCCCCGCTCGATCTGCTGGACTTCCCCGGAAAGGAGTTCACCCACCCGTTCCGCGAACTCTTCCCGAATCCTCTGGCGCTCCCCTTCCCTCACCCGTTGGACGATCCGCTGCTTCGTGGCCATGACCGCATTACGGCCGAACGCTGCGAAGTCCACGGGAATCTCCATCACATCCCCGACCTCGTAGCCGTCGTCGTCCCAACGAGCTTCTTCCAGAGCGATCTCGGAGGAGTCATCTTCCACCTCTTCCACCACCCGTTTCAGCACGATGATATCGATGTCTCCGGTGCCTTCGTCGATCCCGACCTCGGCTTCAACATTGAGCCCGTAGATCTTCACCAACCCCGCAACGATCCCATCCCGGAGGAGATCATGAACCTCGTCCGCAGTGAGGTTCTTCGTTGCGGCGATATCGCGAAAAGCAGCTATGATTTGGCCAGCGTCGGTCATTTTCGTCCTCTTGATCCTGCCAGGTGAGCTGGAATCCCAGAGCCCTGGCCGTCGGCCGGTTGCTTCAGTCCCACCGATAGATCAGGTGAGCTTTTTGGATTCGGTCCAAGGGGATCCGAACCCGCTCTCCATCCTCCAGGAGGAGGGCCACCGTGGCCTTACCTCCTTCGTCCTCCTCCAGTCCCAGGAGATCACCCTCCAGGCGATTCCCTCTTCCCCCCGGGAAGTCCCGCCCCTTCACCACCACCGGACTCCCTTTGAACCGTTCCCAATCTCTGAGCCGGTTGAGAGGCCGCTCCAACCCAGGGGAGGAGACCTCCAACACATACCACTCCGGAACCTCCGGATGGGCGTCGAGCCAGGGTTCCAGCTCCCGGCTCACCTTGGCGCATTGATCCACGCTCACTCCACCCTTCCCGGGCACCGAATCCGAAAGATCCATCCGGATCCGCAGAATCGGGCGTCCCGCACTCCCGACCCACCTCGCCTCCACCAGCTCAAAACCCATGCGCCCCAGGCAGGCTTCCACCTCCTCCACAAGATCTGGAAGGGGAATGGCCACGACTTCCTCTCCTTCCCGGTCCCACCGAAGCGGAATGGAATAAAAAAGCGGGGGTCACCAACACCCCCACTCACAAAAAGGGCCGCCCCCAGGGCGGCTCCGAAATGAAGATAGCGGAAGGGACTCGGGCCTTCAAGGTTGAAGCCGGGCCTGGGCTCAGGCTCCTAAGAGGAATCTCCTTCGATTCGGAGAATCTTTGCGCCAAGGGCCCGCAACCGAATGTCGATGTGCTGATACCCCCGCTCGATCTGGCCTATGTTCTTGATCTGGCTCTCCCCTTCCGCCCCCAACGCGGCGATGAGCATGGCCATACCGGCACGGATATCAGGGCTCTCCAGAACACTTCCCCGGAGCTTTGCAGGGCCCACGACCACCGCCCGATGGGGGTCACACAAGATGATCTGGGCCCCCATCCCCACCAGCTTATCCGTGAAGTACATGCGGGACTCGAACATCTTTTCGTGGATCAGGATGGTCCCCCGACACTGGGTAGCCGTTACCAGGGCGATGGAGGTCAGGTCGGCCGGGAAGGCGGGCCAGGGGCCGTCGTCGATCTTGGGCACGTGCCCGAAGGCGTCGTGTCGGATCTCGAGGCCCCGGTCCCCGTGAACGACCAGGGACGTGCCCTGGACGGAACACTCCACGCCCAACCGCTGAAAGCCCAAAAGGATGGAGTCCAGGTGCTCCACAGGAGCGTCTTCGATGGTGATCTCGCTGCCTGTAACGGCAGCCAACCCCATGAACGAGCCCGTCTCGATATGATCGGAGGAGAGGCGGAAGGTGGTCCCCCAAAGCGCCTCCACTCCTTCAATTTCGAGAATGTGGGTCCCGATTCCCTGGATCCGAGCCCCCATCTGATTCAAAAGGTTGCATAGATCCTGAACATGAGGCTCGGCGGCAGCATTTCGAATCACCGTTCGGCCCCGGGCCAAAGCAGCCGCCATGACCGCATTCTCCGTCCCCGTCACCGATGGCTCGTCCAGAAAGAGGTTCGTCCCCCTCAGCCCTTCCGTCTCCATTGCGATGCCGGCTCCGGCTTTCCGGACCCCACCCAAAGCCTCCATGGCCAAGAAGTGCGTATCCAGGCGCCGGCGCCCAATCACATCCCCCCCGGGAGGCCCGAGATCCACCGACCGGAACCGGGCCAGGAGGGGACCCACCAGGAGGATGGAAGCCCGAATCTTCTCTGCCAACTCCGGATCGGGGCGACCTCCGGCCACTCCCGCGGCCCTTATCCCCACCTCGTTTTCCTCCCTCCACTCCACCCGAGCACCTAAGGACCTCAGGAGATCCAGGAGGGTTTCCACATCCCGAATCCTGGGGACATTCTGCAAAACCACCTCCTCCCGGGTGAGGAGTGTGGCCGCGATGGCGGGGAGGGCCGCGTTCTTGTTTCCGGCGGGTCGAATGGATCCCCTGAGGGTCTGGCCACCCTCGACTACGAAGCGGGGCATGGGCGTCTCCCCGGAATTCGGGAAAGTGAGAATCGGAATATCTGGGCTTCACCATCACGCTGGAGCCCGGGACGGCGGGAACATACCGATTCGCCGTGGATTCCAGCAACCGATTTCCGAGTTTCCCCACCCTCCCCAGGCTTGACACCTTTCTTTGCTCACCTCTACAATCGCTGAGATCCTTCATTCACAGTTCCCGCCCGAGGCCCATGATGCGGCTCAGCGACTACCTTTTTGACGACCTCATTCTCCATGGTCTGGAGGCCCATGATGCGGCGGGGGCCATGGAGGCCTTTGGGGCCCTCTTCGAGGAGACGGGTCATCTCCCTTCCAGGATGGAAGTCGTCCGAGCCCTGACGGCCCGGGAGGAGTCCCATACCACCTGTCTCGGACATGGGGTCGCTGTCCCCCATGCCACAATCCCAGGCCTGCCCAAACCCCTCCTCCTGGTGGTGACCACGGGCACCCCAATCACTTTTGGCGCACCGGAGTCGGACCCGGTGGATCTCTTCTTCGTTCTTCTTTCCCCCCCGGGGAGAGAGGGAGAGCATATCAAGCTGCTGGCCCGGATTTGCCGCCTGGCCCAATATCCGGACGACATGGACGAGCTTCGTGGGGCCTCGAACGGTGAATCACTCTTTGAAGCCATCCTTCGGGTGGATTCCCACCATGTCTAGAAACCGGATCCGATAGGGCATTCTCATGCACTTGCTGATCGCCGTGGTTAACGACCCCGAGAAGGTGGATGAGATCATGTCGGGCTATCTGGAGCTGGGAATCACGGGTGCCACCATCATCAACAGCGAGGGAATGGGCCGGGTGCTGAGCCACGACATCCCCATCTTCGCAGGCCTCCAGACACTGATTTCCAGATCCCGTCCCCAGAACCGGACAATCTTCAGCGTCATCGGAGATGACAAGGTCCAGCCGGCCATCGCTCTCTTACAGGAGGTCTGTGGGGACCTGACGGGACCGGCCACAGGAATCGCCTTCACCCTCCCCGTGGACCGTGTGGTCGGCCTGGCACCGGAACTGGGAGGGGACCAGGGCACCATCTAGGCTCCGGAGCCTGATCTCATGGACCCTTTTGTTTCCACCCTGGTCTTGATCCTCCTGGCCCTCCTCGGGGCCCGATTTTCCTTTTCCACCCTTCAGGCTCCCCCAGGACCCCGCCTGGTGTTCCGGACTGGCACCCACTTCCTCTTCTTGGGGTTCATCTTGGGTCCCCAACTGCTGGGGCTCCTGACCCAGGAAGCGGTCCAACAGCTCTTCCCTCTCTTGGGCATCGGACTGGGGTGGATCGGGTTTCTCTTCGGCCTTCAACTGGACCGACGGAATCTCAGGCAATTCCCACCGGTCTTCCACCTTCTGGCCCTGGGTCAGGCTATCCTGGTCTTCTTCTTCTTTTTCGTGATCGGATGGTTCGCCCTGCTGGGTTCAGGCCAAATGGGCCGGATCCCTCAGTTCCTTATTATGGGAGCAGCAGCCACCGCCTGCATCTCCACTCCGGCCGGGATTGCGTTGATCTCCACCAACTACCTGGTCCGGGGGAAGGTCAGGGATCTGCTCTTATTCGTGGCTTCCGTGGACGCCCTGGTAGGGATCGTAGCCCTCCAGGTGGTCTACGCCCTCTTCCCCCCGGTGGATCTGGGCATTGGGTTGCCTTTGCTTCCCCGATTGACCTGGGTCATTGCGGCCGTGGGATTGGGCGTGATATGTGGAATCCTCTTCATCTGGCTCACACGGCCTCGGCCGGGAGGGGAGGAGATGGTTCTCTTCCTCCTGGGAATCGCCGCCTTTGCCAGTGGCGCCGCACTCCAGCTCCAGCTGTCCCCTCTCTTCGTTTCCGTCACCATGGGAGCGGTAGTGGCGAACCTCTCCCCCGACCCCCAGCGGGTTTTTCGGGTCCTTCAGGCCTGGGAAAAACCCATCTACGTGGTTTTTCTCCTGCTGGCTGGAGCCCTTCTGAACTTTTCCACCCTTTGGATCGCCCTTTGGGCCCTGGCCTATGCCCTTGTTCGGGGAGGGGGGAAGGTCCTGGGAAACCTGGTGATGATTCGCCTCCTTCCCCTCCAATTCGCCATTCCCAGGCGGTTCGGCCTCGGCCTCATACCCCAGAGTGGGATCTCACTGGCCATGGCCATTTCCGGAGTCCTCACCTACAGGGGGCTCAAACTGGACGGAAGGGACGCCACGGACCTTCTATTCGCCGTCGTGGTCCTGGGGGTGATCCTCTCTGAGCTCACCGGGCCCTTCTTCACACGAAACATCTTGCAGCGCGCCGGGGAGATCTCTCCTCGAATGGAAGAAGCCCTCACCAGGGGGAAAAACCCACCGGTTCAACAGGATGCTCCCCGACCCGGTCCGGAATCCTCCTGACAGGCCCAAAGACCTCCTGGTGTTTCCCCCTGGATCACTGAACCGACAACGGGTTACACTTCACGTATGACGATCTTCACCGCATCCGCACCCTTGGTCCTTCAGAGATCCGCACCGGATACCCTTGCCATGGTCATCTCTCCCAGTCTCCTCTCCACCGTGGAGGCCGTCTCCACCATTGTCCTGGGCGTCGCCGTCCTGGGCGTGTTGATTGCCCTCCTTGTGGTACTTCTCCAGTTGAGGAAACTCACCCGATTCCTCGGATCCGTGGGCAAACGGCTGGAAAAAGAGGCGGCACCCGTCATGGTGCGAGCCCGAAGCGTCGCGGAGAATGTGGATTTTATCACCATGGCCGTTCGCACCGACGTTCAGAAGCTGACCGCCTCGGTATCCGGCCTGAATGACCGCCTGAAAGAAGCGTCCGAGCGGATGGAAGAGCGAATCCAGGACTTCACAGCCCTGGTGGAGGTTCTCCAGGACGAGGCAGAGGATCTGGCCCTGGACACGGCCGCAGCAGTCCGAGGAGTGAGGGCTGGTACCAGAAGCCTTGTAGGCCAGGGACAGGACCCCACGGCGGATTCCAAGGAGCCGTTTGATTTTCCACCCTCAGTCGAGGATCATGGGGCAGAGGCTGAGGGAGTGGAAGATTAGGGGTCTGACCTCCATGCGAGGAATCTGGATCACAGCTGGCTGGATGGTTCTCGCCTGGCTCTTCTTGGTCCCCGAACCGCTGGGAGCCTGGGGTCCGGCCACTCATGTGGCCCTGGGAGAGGTCCTTCTCAACTCCCTTTATCTTCTTCCACCGGCCCTCCGGCTCCTTCTGGAAAACCACCCTATCCACTTCCTTTACGGGTCCGTCGCCGCTGACATCTCCTTCGCAAAGAAGTACGTGCCCGAGGGCCGGCACAGCCACAACTGGAGGATGGGCGAAGAGATCCTGAAGGCCGCCCCCGACGACCCCCTCCGCGCTGCTGGATACGGCTACCTGGGCCATCTGGCTGCGGACACGCTGGCTCACAACACCTTCGTGCCCCGGAAACTCTTTCTCACCAGAACCGGCAAACCCCACGGCCACACCTATTGGGAGCACCGGATGGACCTCCATCTGGGAGAGGAGTTCCTGGGAAAGGCCCGGCGACTGGTCATGAACTACGACCACACCGCTGCCGATGAGCTGTTCGATATGGTCCTCAGCCGGACCATCTTCAGCTTTCGGACCAATCGCCGGATCTTCCGGGGCATGATCCAGGTCCAGGACAACGATCGGTGGAAGCAGGTTTTTGACAGGGTTCTCCGGAGCTCTCGTTACGATCTCCCCGACGAGAGGGTGAAAGAGTACATGGCCTTCTCTTTCGACTATATGGTGGAGTACTTCCGGAATGGGATGGAATCCCGCCCCCGGGCTCTGGACCCAGTGGGAGCTTTGAACCTCCGCATCGCCAAGAGGCTGAGGCGTGCGGGAAGGGCCGAGGGAGGAAGACAGGATCAACGCATCCTGGAGGGGCTGGCAGACCGATTCTTCCCCCTCCCCAGGGGGCCCCTCCTGTATTGGCCGAAAGCGAAGACGTCCGGAAAGCGGAAGCTGTTGATCTCGGGGAGTCCGCCGTCGATATCGGGGAGTTCGCCGTCGATCTCGGGAAATCAGAAGTAGTCCTTCTCCAGATCGGCGTAGCGGGCCAGGAGCTTCTTCCGCCCCACGGAATCGAAGCTCACCGTCACCTTCAGG
>JAUXEE010000341.1 GCA_030618065.1 Gemmatimonadota bacterium | reverse complement strand
TATCGTGGTACTTGAGGTCAAGGAACACCCCAGCCCCATGGTCGTGAACGAGCCTGACGACCTCGGGCCCGAACCGGGTGAACGACTCTTTCCCAACTTTGAAACGGCCCACGAAGGGGCTCAACTCTTCCACGAGAGCCTGGACCTGAGCCAGGGAGTGGAGGCCGTCAAGGGGAAGACACACCATCTCCCTGGCGGCGCGCTCCTGCGGGGAGAACTCACTCACCTGATCGTTCCTTACTCGGCCTTGGGAAATCCATGCTTCTCACCCCATCCAAAGGGATCCTCTCGCCAGGCCGCCAGAAGGGCAATCTGATCCTCGGATAAAAAGCCACCCGTCCTGGCGACATCCAGAAGGACGGGGAAGGTCAGGAGCGAGGTGAACTCACAGGGCGGATCCAGAGCCGCGAAGTGCTCTGCAGCCTTTTCCAACCCGTAGCTGAAGATGGACAAGCACCAGTTGCTGATCCCCTTCGCCTCCCGGACAGCTTCCACCGCCCGGGCCGAACTTCCCCCGGTGGAGATCAGGTCCTCGATCACCACCACGCTCCTGCCACCCAGATCCGACTCGGCGTCGAGGCCCTCGATCCGATTCTTCAAACCGTGAGCCTTGGGCTTGTCTCGAACATAGATGTACGGGAGGGAGAGGAGGTCGGCCAGAAGGGCCCCGTGGGGAATCCCCGCTGTGGCCGTACCTGCCACCACCTCGGGCGAGATCTCCCGATCCTGGATGATATCCGCCAGGCCCTGGGCGATTGTCCTCCTCATTTCGGGGTGGAAGAGGAACATCCGGTTGTCGTTATAGATGGGCATTCTATAACCCGACGCCCATTGAAAAGGGTTGTCAGGATTGAGCTTTATGGCTCCGATCCTGAGTCCGTATTCCGCGATTTTTCTGCTGAAGTCGTCGATGATTCTCTCCTCCCGGTGCCCGCCTTCGCGGTGTCGAAGATCGCCGGTATCTTAGGTCGCACACTAGGTGTGTCAAGCCAGTCTCGACCCAGCGACAAGGCAGTCTCAAGCCAGTGTCAAGCCAGGACGGGCTCCCGCCCTGCCCAGCCTTGTACTACATTTTTCTTTCACCCAAATACCATGAGCGAGTTCAAGAACCCTTCCCCGGGCAGAGGAGTGTACCCATGACGAACCGATACCCAACACGGCGGGAAGCCATCAAAGCCGGGCTCCTGACCGGAGCCGGTCTGGCCATCGGCCGACTTCCCCTGGCCGCCGAGGCCGAAGAGTCGGGTCAACTCCCCCTCATCACCAGACCGATCCCATCAAGCGGCGAGCAGATCCCCGCCGTGGGTCTGGGCACCAATCGCTACTCGGTGAGCACGCCCGAGGAGATGGCTCCTTTACGGGAGGTCCTCCGCGGGATGCCGGGCCTGGGAGGAAAGGTCATCGATACGGCGCCGGGCTACCGCCGGTCCGAGACCGTCCTTGGAGAGCTTATGGCTGAGTTGGGGACACGGGACCAGTTCTTTCTTTCCACCAAGGTCACCGCACCGGATGGCGACGTTCAGGAGGGCATCCGGCAGATGGAGAACTCTTTCAAGGTCCTACAGACCGACACCATCGACCTCATGGAGGTCCACAACCTGAACGGGACCGATGCGATCCTTCCGGTGATGAGGGAGTGGAAACAGGAGGGACGGATACGCTACATCGGCGTCACGACCTCCAGAACCGGTGCCCACGAGAGCCTCATGGAGATCATGCGCCGGGAAGATCTCGACTTCATTCAGGTGAACTACTCCATAGGAAGCCGTGAGGCTGCGGAAAACGTCCTACCGCTGGCGCAGGACCGGGGAATGGCCGTGATGCTAAACGTTCCCTTCGGAGGACGTCGGGGAAGCGTGTTCGGCCTCCTGGCCGACAAGAAGCTACCGGAGTGGGCTGCCGACTTCGATTGTAACTCGTGGGCTCAGTTCAGCCTGAAGTACCTCATCTCCCACCCTGCCGTGACCTGCCCGATCCCGGGCACGACAGACACGGAGCACCTGGCCGACAACCTGGGCGCTGCCAGGGGCCGGCTTCCTGACGCAGCCATGCGCACACGGATGGAACAGCTTTTCGATTCCTATTAACGATCCGGCTCCGGTCCGAACCGTGCCTCATAGCAGTCTTTGCAGATCCCGTGGGAGAATTGGACATCGGTCTTCTCGGCGACGAAACTCTCCAAATCTCGCCAGGAAGATTGGTCGTCCCAGGATGCGTCCTCGTTCCGAATCTTCTTGCAATCCATGCAAATGGGCAGGAGCCGTTGCATGAGTTGCACTTCGG
>JAUXEE010000023.1 GCA_030618065.1 Gemmatimonadota bacterium | reverse complement strand
TTGGAGGAGGTCGGAAGGGAAGTGCCTGGGGACCGATGGGTCCTGGGGCAGAGGATCCGGTACCTGGGGGACACGGGTCGGTGGGAGGAGGCTGAGAGACTGGCCAGGGAGTGCAGGGAGGAGGGCGATTGGTGGTGTCCCGGTCTTCTCGCGTATGTGTTGCATCGGTCGGGAAAGGTAGTGGAATCCCTGGAAGCCTTCTCCCGGGCTCTTGCGGCCATGGATCCAGAGCATGCCCGAGAGTGGACGGACCCCGGCCCCCTTCTCGAATACCCAGGGAGTCGTTGGCTGAGAAACCCCGGAGATCTGAGCCCGGCAGAGGCGATATCCAGCTTCTGGACGCTGGCGGACCCCCTCTTCTTGACCCCGGGAAACGAACGCCTTTCGGAGCATTATGCTCGGCGCTTCGCCCCGACCCTTTACGAAGGATCCGCCCTCACCTCCCTTTGAAGCCCTGGAAGATCCCGCAGGCCTACCGGAGGGGGTGTGGACCCCCCGGGACGATGGGCCCCGGACGGCCAGTGCACCGGTTCGGGCCCCTCTCATCGCCGAAGGTATGGCTCAAACCGCGGTCCTGCGGCGGGATGGAATGCTATGGATCGTCGCCGCATACGGGATTCCAGCCGACACCGTGCTCCACCGGCGGCGAGTCCGGGCGGAGCTCGGCCCTGAATCCGGAGATCCGGGTGGAGAGGTTGGGGTCCCCCTCCGGAGACCCCTTTGGGAGCTTGCCCAGGATGAGTTTTCGGCGGATACCCTCGCCGGTCTCTTCCTTCTGGCGGACATGGGTGACCGGGCCCTTCTCTCCACATTTGGAGTCGGGGGTGAGGGGGTGCTCCAGATAACTGCCCCACCGGGAGGGTACCTCCTGAGTCTGGAGCAATGGAGTCCCATCGGTCGTTGGGGGGCCCGAGTTCGCCATGGTGTGAGGGCGGCGCCCATCCCTCCGGACGTTCCTCACCTCTCCGATCTCCTCCTTCTGAACGTTGGCGAAGGGCTGCCCACTTCACTTTCCGAGGCCACTCCAAGGCTTCGCCCTTCTACCGGGCTTCGATCCGAAGGCAGGCTGACGGTGGCTTGGGAGGTGTACGGATTGAGTCGGGGCAGGGAGCCGTTGACCTTCAGGCTCAGCCACTTCGCCTCGAAATGGAGATTCCGTTCCGCAGCAAAGTCGAATCACAGCGGCGGATCACCGTCTTCTAATCGGCATTTCGGCTCTCTTCGAGACCCTCGTCATGAGTTGACCTTTTGGGGGGTCATATCTAGATTGGCGCGCTGTCACAACACTGGAAACCAACGAAAACTTCTGATGGACGACACCTATCAGCGCGGACCACTCCTCCTTCTCTCCGGACGGGCCAACCGGCCTCTGGCCGAGGAGATAGGAGACCTCCTCGGGAAATCGCCGGATTCGGCGACGATCCGAGATTTTGCCGACGGAGAGATCTTCGTCAGAATCGACCGGAACGCTCGTGGCCGAGATGTGTTCATCATCCAGCCAACGGGATCCCCCGGGGACAAGATTCTGGAGCTGCTTCTCCTGATCGACGCTGCGAAACGGGCTTCGGCAGCCCAGGTCACGGCGGTCATCCCCTACTATGGGTACGGCCGCCAGGATCGTAAGGACCAGCCCAGGGTGGCCATCGGAGCCAAGCTCATGGCCAACCTTATCGTGGCTGCTGGAGCGGACCGCGTGGTGGGAATCGATTTCCACCAGCACCAGATCCAGGGGTTTTTCGATATCCCGGTGGATCACCTCTACGCAGCGCCGGTTCTGGTTCGGTATTTCCGGGATAAGGGTTTTGAGGAGCTGGTGGTGGTGGCCCCGGACGTAGGCTCAGCCAAGATGGCTCGGGGCTACGCCCGGCGCTTGAAGGCTAGTTTCGCCATCATCGACAAGAGGCGGACGGCGCCCAACGTGGCGGAAGTCGTGAACGTTATCGGGGACGTGGACGGAAGGACCTGTCTTTTGGTGGACGACATGGTGGACACGGGTGGCACCCTGGTCAATGCCGTGACGGCTCTGCTGGATAGGGGAGCGAAATCCGTGTTCGCGGCGGCTTCCCATGCTCTTCTCTCGGGACCGGCGGTGGAACGCCTCGCCGCGGCGCCCTTGGAGGAGCTGGTTGTCACCAATACCATCCATGTTCCAGAGGAGAGGCGGTTCGAGAAACTTCGAATCCTCTCGGTGGCCGGCCTCTTGGCCGATGCCATCCGGTATATCCACTCGAATGAGTCTGTGAGCGCGCTCTTCGAGGTGCCGGAAGAGGAAGGCTAGCGCTCGGTTTTTTTCAGGCCTGATTTGGAGCCGGCCCGGTGGACGGTCGGCAGGGGGGCCTCCACCGGATTGTGAGAAAGAGGAATGACCAAGAGAACAGAGTTGAAGGCTCAACCCAGAGCCGGGAGAGGAAAGGAAGCAGCTCGGAAGCTTCGGGCTGGGGGACGGATTCCTGCCGTTATCTATGGAAGAGACATGGAAACCAGGGCTCTTTCCCTCGACCTCCAGGAGACCGAGTACCTTTTCCATCGAATCGCGGTGGAAAACACGATTCTGGATCTCGTCATCGAGGGTGATGAGGAGCCGACCCGGACCCTGATTCGGGAAATCCAGTCCTATCCCCACAAACCGGGGCTTCTTCACGTCGACTTCCTCCGCATCCAGAAGGGTGTCGCCGTTGAGGTGGAAATCCCGGTCAGCCTGGATGGCATACCGGTTGGGGTCAGAGAGGCCGGTGGAATCCTGGAGCAGATCATCAACGAGCTCAGGGTCAAGTGCATCCCCTCCAAGATTCCTGATGTGGTGTCCTTGGACGTGTCCGCCCTGGTTGTCGGGGACTCCCTCCACGTATCGGACATCGACCTGGGGGAGGACGTCGACATTCTCGTGGAGTCGGACCGGACTGTCTGCTCCGTCCAGGTTCCAAAGGTCGTGGTAGTGGAAGAAGAAGTGCCGGAAGAAGAGTTGGAAGAAGAGTTGGAAGAGGGTGTGGAAGAGGCCGAGGCCGCTGTCGAGGAAGAAAGCCCCGATGCGGAAGGGGCCTAACACGGTCCGGATATGAAAGTTGTGGTCGGGCTCGGGAACCCTGGGCCCGAATACGATGCCACCCGCCACAATGTGGGATGGTGGCTCTTAGATCGTCTGGCTTACGAGTGGGACTTCCCCCTCTTTCAGAGGGAAGGGAGGGCCATGGTAACGGAAGGGTCCAGAGACGGCGAGGTGTTTCGGCTCTTGAAGCCGACCATCTTCATGAATCGAAGCGGCCAGGCTCTCACGGCTCTGGCTTCCTCGCCTGATTTCCTTCCGGAAGAAGATCTTTTGGTTGTCGTCGACGACGCGGCTCTCGAAGTGGGCCGCGTTCGTTTTAGGCCCCGGGGATCACCAGGGGGCCACAACGGCTTACGATCCGTCTCTCAGGCCCTCGGGTCTGACGACTATCCGCGCCTTCGCATCGGTGTGGGATTTCCCCCCGATGAAGCGGATTTGTCGGATTGGGTTCTTTCGCCCATGAGCCTGGAAGACGAAGATGTCATCCTTGGGCTTCTCCCCGAGCTTGTTCGAGGGGTGGAGGTCTGGGGCATCGAGGGGATGGAGACGGCCATGAACAGCTTCAACTGCTGAGCCGTCCGTCCCAGGGGAATAGTTGAACCGACTAGCGGGGGAATGAACCGCCCATGAGTGGAATTGTCAGCCTTACAGAGTGGTCGTGGGTCTTAGGCCTGGTAGGATTATCCGTGGCCTTCGTGATCTACGGGTACGTGAAACGCCAGCCCGCCGGAAACGAGATCATGACGGATCTCGCCGAGCAGATCCATGACGGCGCCATGGCCTTCCTGAAGAGGGAGTACACCTTCCTCCTCTTTTTTGTCATCGCGGTGGCCATTCTCCTGGGATGGGCCATCAGCCTTCATACCTCCATCGCCTACATCGTCGGGGCCCTGAGTTCCGTCGTGGCGGGGTTCTTCGGGATGAAGTCCGCCACCCGGGCCAACGTCCGAACCGCTTGGGCCGCCAACGAAGAGGGAGCAGGAAAAGCACTCCGGGTCGCTTTTTTCGGGGGAGCCGTCATGGGTCTGGCCGTGGCTTCCCTGGGTCTTCTCGGCCTGGGTATCTTCTACTTCATCTTCGCGGCAGACGCCGTCCCGGGAACCAGTGATCTCCCGAGATTCTCCGAGATCATCGCCGGATTCGCCATGGGGGCCAGCTCCATTGCCCTCTTCGCCCGCGTGGGCGGCGGGATTTACACGAAGGCTGCCGACGTCGGCGCTGACCTGGTTGGAAAAGTGGAAGCCGGGATTCCCGAGGACGATCCCCGGAACCCCGCCACCATCGCCGACAACGTGGGAGACAACGTAGGTGACGTGGCTGGATTGGGGGCCGACATCTTCGAGTCCTATGTAGGCTCGATTGTGGCCACTATGGCCATCGCCGCTACTTCCGTCACCCTGGCAACGTCCTCCTTGGAGGCCGTTGCCCTTCCCATCATCACCGTGGCCGTGGGTCTCGTGGCTTCCCTCATCGGGATCTTCATGATGAAGGTTCTGGAAAAGACGGATCCGGCCGCTGCCCTTCGGAACGTGACCTTCATCGCCGCCGGGCTCTTCCTGGTGGCCATGTGGTTCGTGGTTCAGGCCTTCGGCATCGAGATCCTGGACATCGATAGCGGGAACATGCTGCCGATTTCGGGCCCCTTCTGGGCCATCCTGGCTGGGACCTTGGTGGGAATCTTCATCGGGCTGGTGACGGAGTACTACACCGCTGCCAAGCCCATCAGGAAGATCGCCGAGGCCAGCAAGACCGGTCCGGCCACCAACATCATCACAGGCTTGGCCATCGGGATGGAGTCCACCGCCATCCCCATGGTTCTCATCTGTGTGGCCATCTTCGTTTCCTACGAGGCCGCCGGCCTCTATGGCATCGGCATCGCCGCTGTGGGCATGCTGGCCACGGTGGGCGTCACCATGTCCGTGGACGCCTATGGCCCCGTCGCTGACAACGCCGGCGGGATCAGTGAGATGAGCGGCCTCGGCCCAGAGACCCGGGCCGTCACCGACTCCCTGGACGCCATCGGGAACACCACGGCGGCCATCGGGAAGGGTTTCGCCATCGGTTCAGCGGCCCTGACGGCTCTGGCCCTCTTCAGCGCATACTCCTCGAAGGTCGGGCTTCAGGTCACGGGGATCGACCTCGTCAACCCGGTGGTGGTCATAGGCCTCTTCCTGGGCGGCACCCTGCCCTTCCTGATCGCAGCCTTCACCATGACCGCCGTGGGTAAGACGGCCCAGGAGATGGTTGAGGAAGTCCGTCGGCAGTTCCGGGAGATCCCGGGAATCATGGAGGGAACCGGTAAGCCCGATTCGGCCCGGTGCGTTGACATCTCCACCAAGGCCGCTCTCCGTGAGATGATCCTCCCGGGCATGACGGCGGTTCTGGCGCCTGTCGTGGTCGGCTACTTCCTGGGTGTTGAAGCCCTGGGCGGGATGCTGGCCGGTGCGACCGTTACCGGCGTCCTCATGGCCCTCTTCATGGCCAATGCCGGCGGCGCCTGGGATAACGCCAAGAAGTATATCGAGAAGGGCGCCCTGGGCGGGAAGGGCTCCGATCCCCACATGGCGGCCGTGGTTGGAGACACGGTAGGAGATCCTCTCAAGGACACGTCCGGACCCTCCATGAACATCCTCATCAAGCTCATGAGTGTGGTTTCTCTGGTCCTGGCCCCCTGGTTCGTCAGGGTTCACGGCTTGGCTGGAGAAGAGGTCTCCTGGCTCGCTGAGGTGATTCAGAAGCTCTTTGGGTAGGGGGGATTACTCCAACGGCCTTCGAGGGGCATCCGACGCCCCGACTTTGACATTGGAAAGGGTCCGGCTCCGAGGGGAGTCGGGCCCTTTCCAATCAGGCTTCTAACTCGAGTCCGTCCATCAACGTGCCTTTTCGGTCAGCTTGGAGGTATTCGTGCCCAAAGAACCCACCTTCGAGAACGCTCTAGCCTTTGCCAGAGACCTAATCAGAATCCCGGCTTTGTCTGGGAAAGAAGGTGAGGTGGCAAAGCGTATATTGTTGGAAATGAATGACCTGGGCTATGACGAAACTCGCATCGATGACCTGGGAAACGTCATCGGTGTGGTTCGCGGTGCTCAGGGAGGAGCTCCTGTGATGCTCAATTGCCATATGGATGTCGTGGCAGAAGGGGATCCGGAGGCCTGGGAGCATCCGCCCTTCGACGCGGTCCTCTCTGAAGGGTACCTCCATGGACGTGGCTCCATGGACATCAAGGGCCCTTTGGCCATCCAGACCCATGTTGCCGCTGCCCTGAAGGGCCAGGCGCAGGGGGACGTGGTCGTGGCCCATACCGTGTTCGAAGAAAGGGGGGGATGGGGGATGGAGCATCTCCTGGCGAACCGGGAGGTGGAGCCTGCCGCCGTGATCATTGGGGAGGCAACCCAGGGGGACATCACGACGGGCCACCGAGGCCGGGGAGAGGTGGAGGTGGTTCTCCGGGGACTTGCCGGGCATGCCAGCGCGCCGGAAAGAGCCAGGAACGCCCTGACGCTGGTCCCGCCGGTCCTGAAGGCCCTGGAGGACTTGGCAGGGCGCCAGAGTGTGGATCCGGTTCTGGGGGCGGCCTCCCTGGTGGCAACGGGGATCGATATCCTTCCCGAGAGCCGAAATGTGGTTCCGGACCAAGCCGTGGTCGTCGTAGACTGGCGTGTTCTCCCTGAAAGCACTCACGAGGAGCTCATCCAACAGCTTCGGGACTCCATATCTCTCTATCTGCCGGAGGTTCCGTCAGGGATGGGCGTGGAGATCCGTATGGCCAAAGAACGCCAGGAAGCCTATACCGGCCGGAGTGAAGTCCGTGACCTCTATACGCCGGGGTTCCTCATGGACGCAGATGATCCCGTGATCCTGGCTGCGGCCCGGGCGGTTGGAAAACGTAGGGGGGATGGGGCCGCGGAGATCCGACCATGGACCTTCGCTACCGACGGGGGTTGGAGTTGTGGGGTTTTCGGAATTCCCACGCTGGGATTTGCTCCGGGGGAGGAACGCTTCGCCCATACGAACAGGGAACGGTTGGAGCTGGAGGAAGCCCAGTGGGCCTTTTCCAGGCACCAGGAGCTGATCCTCGCCGTGCAGCGGGCTCTCCGGTAGCCTCCCCGAACCCCAGTGGCGCAGAGCCTTCCTAGGACATTGGCACGGGCTGGTAGAGTTTCCCCCCAACCCGCTGGAAGATCTCGTCCATGGACTTGCCCACGATGGTGAGTCCATGGTTTTTCAGCCCCACCACGGCCTTCCTTGGGACTGGGGACTCCCTCACGATGTCCGCCACGGCGATCCCCAGCTCGTAGGTCCCGCAGGGGTAGTTGAACTCCGTCGAAGGTGCTCCATCCATCCAGGCGTGGACATGGAGGATCGCCCCCACGTCAGGATGCTCCCGGTACACCATCCAATGTTCGATGGCATCCACCGAGACCCGACGGGGATCCGCGTTCGGTGGGACACTCAGGATCATGGCGTTTTGTTCCTGGTCGTAGTCCTTCACCAGAAGAATGTCCCGGCCTATCTCCCGTAGGTTGGATTTGTCCACACCGGAGGCGCTCATCCAAAAACGGCCCGCGTCGAGGCGGGCCGAGAGGTTTCCGTAGCTCAGCCCGCCGATCCCATAGAGGAGCTTCAGGTGGCGCTGATCCCTTTTGTTCAGATACTTCTCCATAGGAAAGGGCGTCGGAAGGAGGTTCAACTCATCCAGCGTCTTCCCGGCCCGGGATATGGCCTCCGTAACATCATCCCCATCCCACAGTTCCTCTTCAAGATCGGTCTCGAAAATGTTGTTCAGAACGAGACGGCTGGTAGCGATGGGGCGAATCCGGTCGTATACCGCCTGGAGATAAGCTTCGGAATCCTCGTTACCCTCTACCACGTAATGCCCCTGCTCGGGGGTCACGAAGTGAGCGGTAGGAAGGGCGTGCCCCTCGTCCACCAGCCCAATAAGGAGATTGCAGAGGGACCGGACCAAAAGAGGGTACCCCTTCTCCATGGGTCCGCCGAAGGGTGGTTCGACATCAGTCACGGTGACCACGAACACGGCCTGGGCCTTCCGCCGGAAGGGGCGGGGGCGGGCTGGGTCGGCGAAGTTGATGACCAGGGATGCGTCCTCCGGGTCGGGGACAAACCGATGGCCGTTTTGCTCCAGGACACTCTGGAGACCCGACCGAAGCCAGGCGAGCCGCTCCTCCCCCTCTTTTTGTCCAAAAAACGAGAATTCCATGCTCATTCCCTTTCAGGACCCCAGGACTGCACAGGTCCCGCGAGAAAACCCCCCCCTGAGATTTTGAACGGAGGACCACGGAGGGTGAACGATCCCCGGTTGTTAGGCAAGACGTAGCCTCTTGCCCACGAAGAGGTGAAGGTGTCGGAATATTCCCTCGTGGCGCAAGTCCCTCCTCGAGTTCAGTCTTTGACCCGGCGCGGATGTAGAGGCTAACTTTCTTACCTCGCCGCCCTTTCTTCTGAGCTTTCGGCGACGGTGGAACTATGTTACAGGTTGGAATCGTCGGTCTTCCCAATGTGGGGAAATCCTCCCTCTTCAATGCACTTACTTCCGCCGGGGCCTCGGCTGAGAACTACCCCTTTTGCACGGTGGATCCCAACATCGGAACCGTCGAGGTCCCTGATCCGCGGATCAGGAAGATCCGAGAGCTCACCGGCTCCGGAGAGAGCGTGCCGACCTTCATCAGGCTCGTGGACATCGCCGGGTTGGTGAAGGGCGCCTCCACGGGTGAGGGCCTCGGGAACCATTTCCTGGGTCAGATCCGGGAAGTGGATGCAATCGCCCACGTCCTCCGCTGCTTCGAGGACCCTGACGTCACCCATGTCATGGGATCGGTGGATCCCCTTCGGGATCTGGGGATCATCGAAACCGAGTTGGCACTGGCGGATCTGGATACGGTGGAACGACGGCAGGAGAAGGTCGAAAAGAAGGCCAGATCGGGTGAAAAGGACGGCATCCTGGAAATGGCCGTCCTGGACAGGCTTCTTCAGGCGTTGGGCGAAGGGCGACCTCTTCCAAGCATCCCCTTCTCCCAGGAGGACCGGGCCATCGTCCGGGAGTTGAACCTCCTTACGTTGAAGCCCGTTCTCCACATCGCGAATGTCGGGGAGGGGGAGATGGAGGGAGGTGGCGGGACCTTCCTGTCTGGCTTCCTATCTGCCTTGGAGGAGAAGAGAGCTGGTGAGGGGGGGCGGACGCTCGTGGTCCCGATTTCCTTGGCCATCGAGGCCGAACTGGCTTTCTTGGAACCCGAGGAGCGCCGGGAGTTCCTGAGTGAGCTCGGTTGGGATGAAGAGGCATCGGCACGGGTCATCCGCGCAGCTTATGACCTGCTGGGCCTCGTCACCTTCTTCTCCACCAACGAGAAACAGGCCAGGGCATGGGCGATTCCCCGGGGGATGCGGGCCCCGGAAGCGGCTGGAGTGATCCACACCGACTTCCAGAGGGGGTTCATTCGGGCCGAGGCCATCGGGTACGAAGAGTTCATCGAGCTGGGAAGCATGAAGGCAGCCCGCGAGAGGGGCGCCATCCGGTCGGAAGGAAAGGATTATGTAGTTGCCGACGGAGATATCCTCCTCTTCCGTTTCAATGTATGAGAAGCCTCCACCCAGTTGTCCAGACACTGATTCTCCACTAAAATATTTGGTTCATCCTGCTCCGCGAAAACGGCGGAGCCCGTATTCACAACGGTCCGAGGGATCAAAGGTGAGACTCTACGAAGTAGTGTATATCTTCGATGCCGTCCTGGACGAGACGGCAATCAACCAAAAGCTCGAGCGGTACCATGAGTTGGTGACTGGGAAAGAGGGAGAGGTCACTGCGGTGGACCACTGGGGCAACCGCCAGTTGACCTATCCCATCGAGAAAAAGAAGACCGGGTACTACGTCGTGGCCCAGGTCAATGGGGATCCGGCGGATCTTCCCGAGTTCGAACGGGTTTTGAAACTCGACGAAAGCCTCCTCCGGTACTTGGTGGTTTTGAACGAAGGCGAACCCACCACCGGCATGTCCATTCTTGCCCCGCGGCCTCCCGTGGTTGAACGCCCCAAAGACGATGACGACGAGGAGGAGGCGGAGAAACGCCATGGTCCTGGTGAGGGCGAGGGAGAAGAAGAGGGGGAGATTGAAATCAACCGGACGAGCCCGCCTGAATTCTCAGGGGGAAGGGGGCGCCGTCGCCGTGTCGAGGGCCCGCGGATTCAGCTTTTGAACTACAAGGATGTGAGCACGCTTTCCCGATTCCTGACCGAATCCGGAAAGATCCTCCCCCGTAGGACTACCAAGGTCACTTCCGGGTTCCAGCGGCAGCTTGGGCGGGCAATCAAACGGGGTAGGTACCTTGCCCTTCTCCCGTACATCCGGGATCACGAGGCGTAGGCCTCCATGGAAGAGACCGCCGCAGCCGGCCATAGAGGATGGCTGCGTGCCGTAGGTCTGATGGCTGCCACAGGGATGTTCTCGGTGGTGAATCCTGGGGTTCTGATTGTCATTCCATTCGGCCTCCTGGTCCTCTTCATGCCCTCCAGGCGGTTGTTGGCTCTGATGTTGGCCGCCGTGGGTGCGGTGCTGGTGGGCGCCGGGGACCCGATTTCTGGACTCTGGTACATGGAAAGAGGGTGGACTCTCCTTCTGGGGGGGTGCTTCCTGGCCCTCACCCTTCGGTGGCCGGATGTGCGCTTCCTGCCGAGGGGTTTGGGCGCGGTCCTTGGGGCGTTCTTGGGCATGGGGCTTCTCTTCTGGGTCCGCCCGGGGGATTGGGCCGTGGTGGACTGGGCAGTGACGTCCAAGATCGAGTTGGCTATGAGCTCCTTCCTTCAAGCTATCCGAGTCAACATGGGGCTCGAGCTGGTTTCGGGAGCTTTTGAAGCCCGGGCCCTGGAGACCATGGCTCTTCAGAGCCTGATCTTCCCGGCTCTTCTGGGACTCGCATCCCTTTCCGCCCTTGGCCTGGCCTGGTGGCTGTATAAGAAGCTGACGAGAAGCTCGGAGGAAGGAATCGGGCCTCTGGGAGAGTTCCGCTTCAATGATCAGTTGGTTTGGGTCCTGATTCTCGGTGTCGTGGCTTTCCTTGCTTCCTCGGGGATCGTGGAGCGAATCGGGACGAACGCGGTGGTGTTCATGGGGGCTCTATACGGCCTGAGAGGGGCTGCCGTGGTCCTCTTCCTTACAGGGGGGATTTCCCTTTTTTGGGGATTCCTCTTCCTGGCGGGATTTCTAATCGTGGCGCCTTTTATGATGATAGGTGCCGTTATCATCGGGCTGGGAGACACCTGGTTCGACCTCAGGGCTCGGCGGGCTTCTCCCCGGCCCGAGGCCTGAGAGAAAGAGTATCGAGGAACGAATCCATGAAGCTGATTCTTCGCAAAACCGTGGAGAACCTGGGAGACCCCGGTGAAATCGTCGATGTGGCGGCCGGCTACGGCCGAAATTACCTACTTCCCCAAGGATTGGCCTTTGAAGCCAGCGAGGCCAACGTCCGGCTTCTCGAGGAGGAGAAGGTTCAAGCCGAGGAGAGGTCCCGCCACGACTACCTCGAGGCGAAACGCAGGGCGTCCCAGCTCGACCATATGTCCCTGACTTTTCATGCTCGCGCAGGTGAGGACGGCAAGCTTTTCGGCTCCGTGACGGCTGGGGATATCGCCGATCGGGCCTCGGTGGAGGGCCTGAGCTTCACAGTCGGGAAACGGCATGTGATCCTCGACGAGCCCCTCAAGGCCCTGGGCGAGTCAAGGGTTGTCATCCGGCTCCATCCCGAAGTCGAGGTAGAGATCGATGTCAATGTGGAGCGAGAAGAGGATTGAATAGCTCCTCGGAGGATCTCCCCAAGGAGGTAGCGCAGGCCGCCGGCTTGGCGTTGGATCGGAAGGCCGAGGGGGTGATGGCCCTGGATCTGAGGGGCGTTTCCTCGGCAACGGACTATTTCGTTCTCGCCACTGGGAACTCCGATATCCAGGTTCGGGCCATCGCCGAGCACATCCTGGAGCAGTTGGCCAAGGAAGGTGTTCGCCCGCTCCATGTGGAGGGGCTCGACCGGGCCCGCTGGGTCCTTCTGGACTTCGTGGATTTCGTCGTCCACGTCTTTCATCCCGTGGCTCGGGACTTCTATCAATTGGAGCTCCTCTGGGGTGACGCGCCGACGCAGCTGTTCGCGCCCTAAGGAGGTTCTCTCCATTTCCTATCTCCCGGGCGCCACCGACTTCGGGGAGTCCGGGAAGTGAAGCGATTGCCCGTCCGCACGGGCGCACATTACCTTTCTTACTATGGTGGTCGTGGGGGACCTCTCCGGTTCTCTTGGTCCTTGCCTCCCCAAAATGCACCCAACCATCTCCCTGGGGTCTTATGGCCGACGGAATAGTAGGTTGGCAGTTTTTTGATGCCGAAGCCGAAGAGGTACCGGAAGAATTCAGCCCTGCCATTCTTCCAGGTGGAGGGGAGGGCCGAATCGTGGTCCTGGCTGCGACGCCCTTCGCCCAATCTGAGGAGTGGGCAAGTCGAGTGGTTGTGGCCATCGCCAAGGGTTGGGCTCAGGAGAAGCTGAGAATCTTCCTCATGGATCTGGGGCTGGATGCTCCCTCCCTCCACAAAGCTGTGGGGATTCTCAACCGTGAGGGAGTTTCAGACGCATTCCTTTATGGGGCTTCGGTCCAACGCATCGCCCAGCCAGCCCTGGATGATGCCATCTTCTTTGCACCTGCCGGCACGGCCACGACAGATCCGGAACAGATTCTCGGTCATCCCCGGTGGGATGACCTGGCCGGAGGTTTCTCCGAGGCGGACGCGACGCTCCTCCTCTTTCTCCCCACCGACATTCCCGGTGCCGACAAAATTCTGAGCCGGGCTACCGATGTCCTTTTCCTCGCTGGAGAAGGGGAATCGGCCGAGTCACACCTTGGGCCCGCTTCCGTCAAAGTTGTGGCCATGCTCGGACCCATGGGATCTCCGTCTGAGGGAGGGGAGGGATCGGCAGAGGGTGGGGATCCTGGCGAAGCGAAGCCCGAAATGGGGGCGGGGGATGCTCCAATCCTGGATCTCGACCAAGGCTTGAGCTTGGCAGATGGATTTTCGGGAGATGTCGGGGAGGGGGGCGAGCTCGACGGTGAGGAGCCTCAGGGTGAGCCTCTCCTCGGCGAGGACGTGGTCGAGGGGCAAATAGTGGGAGACGATTTCGTTTTCGAAGGTCCTGACCCTGGGCTGGAGGATTTTGGAGGGGAAGAGGCGGTCTCGGAGGGTGTTGGGGAAGGGTTGGTTTTGGATGGGGCTGAGTTCGGGGACCAGGAGGCGTCGGCCGAGGGAGTCCCGGATTTTGGGGCTGACTTCGCCGAAATGCCCAGTCTCGAAGAGGAGGTCGAGGCTGTTCAAGAGGATTTCGAGACTGCTGAAGAGGGTGTGCAGTTCGGGGGAGATGTCGCCCAGGGGCTCTCTGACACCGAGAGCGATGCGGGGCCAGTCCATGCGCCGGAGGAGCAGAAGCGCTCTCCGCTCCCCGCGGATCGCCCGAGGCCTATGTCCAAGCGGCGTCCTCCCCCGAAAAAGAAGTTTCCCATTCCTCTGGTTGT